>JAZFQW010000053.1:0-6883 GCA_036445335.1 Alphaproteobacteria bacterium
TCTTTCCAATAAGCGACCGCATTCTGAAAGACGGTCAAACCGTCGGGCTCCGTGTCGACGGCGCGCCTGGTCCAAAGCGGATGGTGGGTGTGCAGGAAGTGGCGGTCGGGGTGGTCCACCATAAAGGCCGCCAAGCGCATGGTGGAGAAGGAGCGGCCCGAGGTCTGGGACATCCTGGAAGAGGTGATCCGCGAGCATCCGGTGCTGCTGAACCGCGCGCCGACGCTGCACCGGCTGGGCATCCAGGCGTTCGAGCCGGTGCTGATCGAGGGCAAGGCGATCCAGTTGCACCCTCTGGTATGCACCGCGTTCAACGCCGACTTCGACGGCGACCAGATGGCGGTGCACGTGCCGCTGGCGCTCGAGGCGCAGCTCGAGGCGCGCGTCCTGATGATGTCGACCAACAACATCCTGTCGCCGGCGAACGGCAAGCCGATCATCGTGCCGTCCCAGGACATCGTGCTTGGCCTCTACTACCTGACGATGGAGCGGGCGGAAATGCTGGGCCCGGTCATCAGCATCGACGGCGAGGAGGTGCTGAGGACCGTGCTGGAGCACGAGGATATCGTGCTGCAGAACCCGAAGCAGCCGGCCGAGGAGGTCGACACCAAGGATGTCGCCGCGGTGATGAAGCGGCTCGCCAGCGGTGACCTGCTGGCGCACCTGGTGCCCCGCTTCCACTCGGTCGGCGAGATCGAGCAGGCGCTCGCGGCCGGCGTGATCGCGATGCAGACCAAGATCAAGGCGCGCTATGTCGCAACGGATGCCGACGGCAGCCAGCGGGTCGACCGCGTGGTCACCACGCCGGGCCGGATGATGGTGTCGGAGATCCTGCCGCGCCACCCGGCGGTGCCGTTCACTCTGATCAACCAGCTGCTGACCAAGAAGGAGATCACCACCGTCATCGACGTGGTCTACCGCCATTGCGGCCAGAAGGAGACGGTCATATTCGCCGACCGCGTGATGGCGCTGGGCTTCGGCTACGCGTGCAAGGCCGGCCTGTCGTTCGGCAAGGACGACATGGTCATCCCGGCCGCCAAGCAACGGCTGGTCAGCGAGGCGCGGGACCTGGTCAAGGAATACGAAAACCAGTATCTCGACGGCCTGATCACCCGCGGCGAGAAGTACAACAAGGTGGTCGACGTCTGGTCGGCCTGCACCGACAAGGTCGCCGAGGAGATGATGAAGGAGGTCTCCGCCACCCTGACCGACCCGACCAAGCAGGTGAATTCGGTTTACATGATGGCGCATTCCGGCGCCCGCGGCAGCGCCGCTCAGATCCGCCAGCTGGCCGGCATGCGCGGACTGATGGCCAAGCCGTCGGGCGAGATCATCGAGACACCGATCATCTCGAACTTCAAGGAAGGCCTGTCGGTGCTGGAGTACTTCAATTCCACCCACGGCGCCCGCAAGGGCCTAGCCGATACCGCGCTCAAGACCGCCAACTCGGGGTACCTGACGCGGCGGCTGGTCGATGTGGCGCAGGACTGCGTGGTCGTCGAGGACGATTGCGGCACCGAGAACGGCATCACCTCCACCGCGGTCATCGAGGGTGGCGAGGTGATCGTGCCGTTGGGCGAGCGCATCCTGGGGCGCTGCGCCGCCGTCGGGGTCAAGCATCCGTTGACCGGCGACGTGCTGGTCGACGCCGGCGAGCTGATCGTCGAGGACATCGTCGACGCCATCGAACAGGCCGGCGTCGACCGCCTGATGATCCGCTCGGCGCTGACCTGCGAGAGCGAAGGCGGCGTGTGCGGACGGTGCTACGGCCGCGACTTGGCGCGTGGCACGACAGTGAACATCGGCGAGGCGGTCGGCGTGATCGCCGCCCAGTCGATCGGCGAGCCCGGCACCCAGCTCACCATGCGGACTTTCCACATCGGCGGCGCCGCCCAGCGCGGCGCCCAGCAGTCGTCCGTGGAGGCGGCGTTCGACGGCATCGCCAAGGTCAAGAACCGCAATGTCGTGATCAACAGTCAAGGCGTGCCGGTGGTGATGGGGCGGAGCTGCGAACTGTTGCTGGTCGACGAGCAGGACCGCGAGAAGGCGCGCCACCGCCTGCCCTATGGCGCGAAGCTGCTGGCCGACGAAGGCACCCGGGTCGAGCGCGGACAGAAGCTGGCGGAATGGGACCCCTACACCATTCCGATCGTCACAGAGAAGGAAGGCGTGGCCAACTACGTCGACCTGGTGGAAGGCGTGTCGGTCCGCGAGGTGATGGACGAGACCACAGGCATCTCGTCCAAGGTCGTGGTCGATTGGCGCCAGCAGCCGCGCGGCGCCGATCTGAAGCCGCGGGTCACCTTGCGCGACGACCATGGCGACGTGGTGCACCTGCCCAACGGGCTGGAGGCGCGCTACTACATGTCGGTCGACGCCATCCTGTCGGTCGAAAACGGCGCGCGTGTCAAGGCCGGCGACGTCCTGGCCCGCATTCCGCGGGAAAGTTCCAAGAATCGCGACATCACCGGCGGCCTGCCGCGGGTGGCGGAGCTGTTCGAGGCGCGCAAGCCCAAGGACTACGCAATCATCAGCGAGATCGAGGGACGCGTCGAATTCGGCAAGGACTACAAGACCAAGCGGCGCATCGTCGTCGTGCCGGACGACGACGAGCAGGAGTCGCGCGAATACCTCATCCCGAAGGGCAAACACATCTCCGTGCAGGAGGGCGACTATGTCCAGAAGGGCGACCTGCTTATGGACGGCAGCCCGGTGCCGCACGACATTCTCGGTGTCTTGGGGGTCGAGGCGCTGGCCGACTACTTGATCAACGAGATCCAGGACGTTTATCGCCTGCAGGGCGTCAAGATAAACGACAAGCACATCGAGGTGATCGTCCGCCAGATGCTGCAGAAGGTCGAGATCGTGGAGCCCGGCGAGACCACCTTCCTGGTCGGCGAGCAGGTCGACCGCGACGAGTTCGAGGCGATCAACGCCAAGGCCGAGGCGGCAGGCCACGCGCCGGCGAGTGGTCGGCCGGTGCTGCAGGGCATCACCAAGGCCAGCCTGCAGACCAAGTCGTTCATCTCCGCCGCGTCGTTCCAGGAGACTACCCGCGTGCTGACCGAGGCGGCGGTGTCCGGCAAGGTCGACCGGCTGGAGGGGCTGAAGGAGAACGTCATCGTCGGCAGCCTGATCCCGGCCGGAACCGGATCGTTCGTCAACCGCCTGAAGCAGCTGGCGAGCGAGCGCGATCGCGAGATGCAGGCGGCGATCGAGGAGGCCGAAGCGGCGGCCATCCTGGAGCAGAACCCGCCCGACGAAAGCGACGAGGAGCCCGACCAGTCCAGCGCGGCGTGATCCTCGACCAAATGGCACGGCAATTCGGGCGCCCCCTGTGCCACTCTGGACGGGGGGCGTCGCCATTTCGGCCCGGCGGCTCGGAGGCGGGCGGTGTTCCGAACGCGGCGGCGCGCCCGGCGGATTCGCGGCCGTGGCCTGTTGTCGACGAAATTCGGCGGCGCGAAATTTCGTAATCGGCTGCTTGACCTTGCCGGAGCCGGTCCGTATATTCCGCGCGCCTTAACGGGAACTGGCTGTAGGCGCGCGCCTAGACGCTGATCTCGTTGACGGACTGACTTGGATAGCGGCCGGCGGTCACGCCGCGCCGACTGAAGAAGCCCCGCCGGGCGCCTTGGCGTTCCAGGTGTCGGGCTTTTGCTTCGTCCAGAGATTGGGTCATTCCATCGACGACCGGCGTTGCCTTGAGCTTGGCCGGTGATGTCACGTGCTGTGAGAAGAGCCGATATGCCGACGATCAACCAATTGATCCGCAAGCCGCGCCAACCGGTCCGCGTGCGCAACAAGGTCCCGGCGCTGGAGGCGTGCCCGCAGAAGCGGGGCGTGTGCACCCGCGTCTACACGACCACACCGAAGAAGCCGAACTCGGCGCTGCGCAAGGTGGCGCGCGTGCGGCTGACTAACGGATTCGAGGTCACCAGCTATATCCCGGGCGAGGGCCACAACCTGCAGGAGCACTCGGTCGTGATGATCCGTGGCGGTCGGGTCAAGGACCTGCCCGGCGTCCGATACCACATCATCCGCGGCACCCTGGACACCCAGGGTGTCAAGGACCGTCGCCAGCGCCGCTCGAAATACGGCGCCAAGCGGCCGAAATAGGGAGCAGCCGAGATGTCGCGCCGCCGCCGCGCCGAGAAGCGCGAGATTCTGCCGGACCCGAAATACGGCGATATCGTCCTCAGCAAGTTCATGAACAACCTGATGATGGCCGGCAAGAAATCTGTCGCCGAATCGATCGTGTATGGCGCGCTCGACCGGGTGGAACAGCGCTCCAAGGCCGATCCCGTGGTCACCTTTCACGAGGCGCTGAGCAATGTGCGGCCGCAGCTCGAGGTGCGCTCGCGCCGGGTCGGCGGGGCGACCTACCAGGTGCCGGTGGAGGTGCGCACCGACCGCTCCCAGGCGCTGGCGATCCGCTGGCTGATCGGCGCGGCGCGCAAGCGCTCGGAAAACACCATGGTCGACCGACTATCGAACGAATTGCTGGATGCCGCCAACCAGCGTGGCGCCGCGGTGAAGAAGCGCGAAGACACCCATCGCATGGCCGAGGCCAACAAGGCCTTCTCGCATTACCGCTGGTAACCCGGCTCCAGCGTTCAGTCCAAAAGGCCGACCAATGTCTCGCATCCATGCCATCGACCGTTATCGCAATATCGGCATCATGGCCCACATCGACGCCGGCAAGACGACGACGACCGAGCGCATCCTCTTTTACACCGGCAAGTCCTACAAGATCGGCGAGGTCCACGAAGGCACCGCCACGATGGACTGGATGGAGTTGGAGCAGGAGCGCGGCATCACCATCACGTCGGCCGCCACCACGTGCTTCTGGCGGGACCACCGGATCAACATCATCGACACGCCGGGCCATGTCGACTTCACCATCGAGGTGGAGCGCAGCCTGCGCGTGCTCGATGGCGCGGTCGCCGTGTTCGACAGCGTCGCCGGCGTCGAGCCGCAGTCCGAGACGGTGTGGCGCCAGGCCGACAAATACGGCGTGCCGAGGATGTGCTTCGTCAACAAGATGGACCGCGTCGGCGCCAACTTCTTCCGCTGCGTCGACATGATCGCCGACCGGCTGGGCGCCAAACCGCTGGTGCTGCAGTTGCCGATCGGCGTCGAGTCGGACTTTGTCGGCGTCGTCGACCTGGTCGGGAACCGCGCGATCATCTGGAAGGACGACGGCCTGGGCGCCGAATTCGAGTACACCGACATCCCGGCGGATCTGGCGGAGCAGGCGGCGGATTACCGGCACCAATTGATCGAGACCGCGGTCGAGCAGGATGACGCGGCGATGGAGGCCTATCTGGAGGGCCAGGACCCGACGCCGGAGGTGCTGCGGGCCTGCATCCGCAAGGGCACCATCGCGATCGACTTCATCCCGGTGCTGCTAGGCACGGCATTCAAGAACAAGGGCGTTCAGCCGCTGCTCGACGCCGTGGTCGAATACATGCCGGCGCCGGCCGACATCGACGACGTCCGCGGCGTCGGGACCGACGGCGAGACGCCGGACACGCGGCCGGCGGAGGACGCCGCGCCGTTCTCGGCGTTGGCCTTCAAGATCATGACCGACCCGTTCGTCGGCTCGCTGACCTTCGCGCGGATCTATTCCGGCACGCTGAAGGCCGGCAGCTATGTGCTCAACTCGGTCAAGGGCCAGCGCGAGCGCATCGGCCGCATGCTGCTGATGCACGCCAACACCCGCGAGGAGATCAAGGAGGCCAACGCCGGCGACATCGTCGCGCTGGTCGGGCTGAAGCAGACGACCACCGGCGAGACCCTGTGCGACCAGGCCAAGCCGATCATCCTGGAGCGCATGGAGTTCCCCGATCCGGTGATCGAGGTGGCCGTCGAGCCCAAGTCGAAGGCCGACCAGGAGAAGATGTCGACGGCGCTCGCCCGGCTGGCGCAGGAGGACCCGTCGTTTCGCGTCACCCTCGACCAGGAGAGCGGCCAGACGGTGATCAAAGGCATGGGCGAGCTGCATCTGGAGGTGCTGGTCGACCGCATGCGCCGGGAGTTCCGAGTCGAGGGCAATGTCGGGGCGCCGCAGGTCGCCTACCGCGAGACCATCACCCAGACCGCCCACGTCGACTACACCCACAAGAAACAGACCGGCGGATCCGGCCAGTTCGCCCGCATCAAGCTGGTATTCGAGCCGCTGCAGCGCGGCGACGGGTTCCAGTTCGAGAGCAAGGTCGTCGGCGGCAACGTGCCCAAGGAATACATCCCCGGCGTCGAGAAGGGGCTGCGGGCCGCCATCGAATCGGGCGTCGTCGCCGGGTTCCCGGTCATCGACTTCAAGGCCGCCCTGATCGACGGCGCCTACCACGACGTCGACTCGTCGGTGATGGCTTTCGAGATCGCCGCCCGCGCGGCGTTCCGCGAGGGCATCCAGAAGGCGAAGCCGGTCCTGCTGGAGCCGGTCATGCGCGTCGAGGTGGTCACGCCGGACGAGTACATGGGCGACGTGATGGGCGACATCCAGAGCCGCCGGGGCACCCCGACCGGCGTGGAGGACCGCGGCAACGCCAAGGTGATCGCGGCGATGGTGCCGCTGGCCAATATGTTCGGCTATGTCAACAACCTGCGCTCGATGAGCCAGGGCCGTGCCCAGTACACCATGCAGTTCGACCACTACGACCAGGTGCCGGCGTCGATTGCCGACGAGGTCCGCGCCAACCTGGCGTGATCCGGGTTGGCGTGGGCGGGACAGTCAGAAACGGAGATCGTTGAAGATGGCGAAGGCGAAGTTTCAGCGTACCAAGCCGCATGCGAACATCGGGACGATAGGTCATGTGGACCACGGCAAGACGACGCTGACGGCGGCGATCACGAGGATCCTGGCGGAGGTGGGCGGCGC
>JAZFQW010000054.1:0-4550 GCA_036445335.1 Alphaproteobacteria bacterium
CATCCACGGCGCGACCATGGCCTCGGCCGAGTTCAGCGAGGATTCCGAGGCCAAGCGGCCGACCGTGCAGGTCGGCGACCCTTTCACCGAGAAGCTCTTGATCGAGGCCTGCCTGGAGCTGATGGCGACCGACGCGATCGTCGCGATCCAGGACATGGGCGCCGCCGGTCTGACCTCGTCGTCGGTGGAGATGGCCGACAAGGGCGGCTGCGGCATCGAACTCGACCTCGACCGGGTGCCACAGCGCGAGACCGGCATGACCGCCTACGAGATCATGCTGTCGGAGAGCCAGGAGCGCATGCTGATGGTGCTGAAACCCGGCGCCGAGGCGGCGGCGCGGGCGATCTTCGAGAAATGGGAGCTCGACTTCGCGGTGATCGGCCGGGTGACCGACACCGGCCGGCTGGTGCTGCGGATCGGCGGCGCGACCGCGGCGGACATCCCGGTGCGACCGCTGGTCGGCAGCGCCCCGGACTACGACCGGCCGTGGGTGCCGTCGCCGGCGCGCCCGGCGGTCGCCGCCGCCGACGCGCCGCTGCCGGACGAGCCTGAAAGGGTATTGTCGACGATGCTGGCGTGCCCCGATCTGGCCAGCAAGCGCTGGATCTGGGAGCAGTACGACAGCACGGTGATGGCCGATACCATCGCCGGGCCCGGCGGCGACGCCGCCGTCGTCCGGGTGCACGGGACCGCCAAGGCGCTGGCGATCACCACCGACTGCACGCCGCGGTACTGCGCGGCCGACCCGAGGGCCGGCGGCGCGCAGGCGGTCGCCGAGGCGTGGCGCAACCTGACCGCGGTCGGCGCGCGGCCGCTGGCGGTCACCGACAATCTCAACTTCGGCAACCCGGAGAAGCCGGCGATCATGGGCCAGTTGGTCGGCTGCATCGAGGGCATCGCAGCGGCCTGCCGGGCGCTCGATTTCCCCGTCGTGTCGGGCAACGTGTCGCTGTACAACGAGACCGATGGCCAGGCGATCCTGCCGACCCCGGTGATCGGTGGCGTCGGGCTGCTGGACGACGCCGGCGGCCACGCCGGCCTCGCCTTCGTCGCCGCCGGCGAGACAATCCTGCTGGTCGGCGAGACCGCGGGCCATCTCGGCGCCTCGCTCTATCTCAGGGAGATCCACGGGCGCGAGGACGGGCCGCCGCCGCCGGTCGACTTGGGCGCCGAGCGGCGCAACGGCGATTACGTGCGCCGGCTGATCGGCGACGGCCGGGTCACCGCCTGCCACGACGTGTCCGACGGCGGGCTCTACGTCGCGGTGGCCGAGATGGCGATGGCCGGCGGGCTGGGCGCGGACCTGACGGTGCCGCCGGACGCCGACCTTGCGGGCTGGCTGTTCGGCGAGGACCAGGGCCGCTATGTCGTCACGGCGGCCGATCCCGAACCGGTCCTGTCACGGGCCGGCCAAGCCGGTGTGGCGGTCGCCGCGGTCGGCCGGACGGGCGGAGACTCGTTGACACTCAACCGGCAAAACGCCATATCGGTGGCGGGCATGCGACAGACGAACGAGGGGTGGCTGCCCAACCACATGACCCTCGGGCAAGAACCCGATTGACGGATCGGCAGGGGCGCGGATTGACATGGCGATGGACCCGGCGGAAATCGTCCGCATGATCAAGCAGGGCATTCCCGACGCGGACGTCCGCATCGAGGACCTGCGCGGCGACGGCGACCACTACGCCGCCTATGTCGTCAGCCCCGCCTTCGCCGGCAAGACCCGGATCCAGCAGCATCAGATGGTGTACCAGGCGCTGCAGGGCCGCATGGGCCAGGAGCTGCATGCTTTGGCGCTGCAGACCGCCGCCCCGCCGAAGGCCTGAGCCCCGGCGCGACGAACCGGCACCCACCAGCCAAGGACGCATCAATGACGACAATGGAAAATCCCGTCATCGAACGGATCCGCAAGGACATCGAGCACAACCAGGTGGTGCTGTACATGAAGGGCACGCCGGTGTTTCCGCAGTGCGGATTCTCCGCCACCGTGGTCCAGGTGCTGACCAATCTGGGTGTCCGGTTCAAGGGTATCGACGTGCTGATGGACCCCAGCCTGCGTCAAGGCATAAAGGAATTCAGCAGCTGGCCGACGGTCCCGCAGCTCTATGTCGGCGGCGAATTCGTCGGTGGCTGCGACATCATCCGCGAGATGTACGAGACCGGTGAGCTGACGGAACTGCTGAACAGCCGCGGCGTCGAGGCGGCGCCGCAGGCGTAGCGCCGCGCGGCATATCGCATCAACCGCCCGGGCGGCCGGCGATGGCCGCCCTTGTTGCGTCAGTCGACTGACGCCCCTTCGAGCATTGCCTCATGTCTCCAAGCGACGCCTCCACCGCCGCCACGCCGGCGTCAGCGTCGGCCGCCCCCGCCGCGCAGCCCGCCGACATCGCCGCCGGGCTCGCGACGGCTCTGGCCGCCTTCCTGATCTGGGGCTTCGCGCCGCTGTACTTCAAGGCGATCGATCGGGTCGGCGCGGCGGAGATCATGGCGCACCGGGTCGTCTGGACCCTGCTGATGCTGATCGTCATCGTCGTGGCGTTGGGCCGCCGGCGCGAGGTGCTGGCGGCGCTGGCGACGCGGCGGCGGTTCGCCATCCTGGCGGTCACCACCGGGCTGGTGACGGTGAACTGGTTCACCTTCATCTGGGCGATCCTGAACGACCGCCTGCTGGAGGCGAGCCTGGGCTATTACATCAATCCGCTGGTCAATGTCGTGCTGGGCGTGGCGTTCCTGGCGGAGCGGCTGAGCCCGCGCCAGGGCGTGTCGGTGCTGCTGGCGGTCGTCGGCGTCGGCGTGCTGATCGCCGGCTTCGGCACGGTGCCGTGGGTCGCGCTGCTGCTGGCGTTCACGTTCGGGTTTTACGCGCTGGTGCGCAAGAAGGCGAGGATCGACCCGCTGGTCGGCCTGCTGGTGGAGACCCTGCTGGTCGCGCCGGTGGCGCTGGCCTATCTGGCCTGGATCGCCGCCGCCGGCGGCGGCAGCTTCGGCGTCCAGGGCTGGGGCATCAGCCTGGCGCTGATCGCGGCCGGCGTGGTCAGCGGCGCGCCGCTGGTGCTGTACATGTACGGCGCCCAGCGGTTGACGCTGTCGACCATCGGCCTGATGCAGTACCTGGCGCCGACCATCCATTTCGGCCTGGCGCTGCTGGTGTTCGGCGAGGCCTTCACGATCACCCATCTGGCCACCTTCGGCTTCATCTGGGCCGGCCTGGCGCTCTATAGCTGGGACGCGATGGCGCACTACCGGCGCTTGGCCGCGGCGGCGGAGGGCCGACGGCCGAAGCCGCCATGACACCGCCCACGGCCGGGCCGACCGCGCCCTGTTGGCGATTCTCTACGACGACCGGCTGCGCGGGGGCATGCGCGAAAGCGAGGCCATGCCGATCGTCCGCCGGATCATCGCCGCCGGCGAGGCGACCCCGGGCGACGCGGTGGTCAGGGCGACACCGTCGTAGCCGCGGGCGGCCACCCGTCCCGGGTGGCGGCCACGGTCCTACCGCGAGTAAAACTCGATGACCAGGTTCGGTTCCATCTGCACCGGGTAGGGCACGTCGGCCAGGCCCGGGGCGCGGACGAACCGGCCATTCATCTTGTGGTGGTCGACGTCCAGATAGTCCGGCACGTCGCGCTCGGGTGAGCCGACGCCCTCCAGTACGACCGGTAGCTCGCGCGACTTCTGCTTCACCTCGATCTCGTCGTCGTCCCTGACCTGGAAGGACGGGATGGTCACGCGCTTGCCGTTGACCCGGATGTGGCCGTGATTGACGATCTGGCGCGCGGCGAACACGGTCGGCACGAACTTCATCCGGTAGACCACGGCGTCGAGCCGCCGTTCCAGCAGCTGGATCAGGTTCTCGCCGGTGTCGCCGCGGCGGCGCACCGCCTCGACATAGTATCTGTGGAACTGCTTTTCGCCGATATTGCCGTAATGGCCCTTCAGCTTCTGCTTGGCCATCAACTGGGTGCCGAAATCGGTCGGCTTGCGACGCCGCTGGCCGTGCTGGCCGGGGCCGTATTCGCGGCGGTTGATCGGGCTCTTCGGCCGGCCCCACAAATTGACGCCGAGGCGCCGGTCGATCTTGTATTTCGAGGCGAGACGCTTGCTCATGAACGGGTCTTTCGTCCGTCGTGTTGTCCCGATAGGCCCGGGCGCCTGCGCGTCCGGACGGGATGACGGCGACACCGCCGCCTGGACGGCGGGACCGCATCCGCATTCTCGGGAATGAAGGCCGCGACTATACGGATCGCGCCGGCGATGTCAAACGCCGCAAACGGCGGGCGGTGTCTCAGTTTGAAAATTGACGTGCTGAAAGCACGAAGCGGACCCGTATGCCAACTTATTGTCCGAAAGCCGTCATCGTTCTGGTGCGGCCATCGAGTCCGAAACTAGCCAAAAGGGGACATGTGGAGTGGCTTGGATGCGGCAATTTTCAGCAGTCCCAGAGGCCCAGACCACATCTCCGTGCCAGACAACTGATCCTGTTGACCGCGATTGTGCTTGCTGCAAAAGTTTGTCAGATGACTTGATTAACGTCCGCCAAACCCGTTCTG
>JAZFQW010000055.1:0-4070 GCA_036445335.1 Alphaproteobacteria bacterium
CACCGCCAGTAAATCGTTGAGGTGGGGACAGCGCCCGTCGACGAAATGAGCCGGCAGCCAGCAGGTCTCGTGCTTCAGTCCATAGGAGACCAGAAACGCGCGTTCGCCGTCGCCCTTCACGTCGAGCACGAGGAATCCGACCAACCCTGCCGCGTCGAGCGACGGCCGCCTTCGCTACCGGTCCCGGGGCGCGAAGCCGGTCTTGCGGGCGAAGTTGTGGCGCGCCTCGATCTCCCGCACGGTGCCGCTCTTCGACCGCATGACGGTCGAATGGGTGACGGCGCCGTTGGCGAAGCGGCGCACGCCGCGCAGCATCGGCCCGGTGGTCACGCCGGTGGCGGCGAACATCACGTCGCCGGCGGCCATCTCGGCGAGGTCGTAGACCTTGCCCAGGTCCTCGATGCCGTAGCGCTTGGCCCGCGTCCTCTCGTCGTCGTTGCGGAAGTCCAATCGCCCCTGCATCTGGCCGCCGATGCAGCGCAGCGCCGATGCCGCCAGCACGCCCTCGGGCGCACCGCCGATGCCCAGATAGATGTCGACGCCGGCGTCCGGCTGCGCGGTGGCGATGATGCCGGACACGTCGCCGTCGGAGATCAGCATGATCCTCGCCCCGGCCTCGCGGACCTTGGCGATCAACTCGGAATGGCGCGGCCGGTCGAGAATGCACACCACCAGGTCGGACACGTCGGACCGCTTGGCCAGCGCCAGCGACTTGAGGTTCTTCGCCGGCGACGCGGTGAGGTCGATCAGGTCGTCGGGCAGGCCGCCGCCGATGGCGATCTTGTCCATGTAGGTGTCGGGCGCCTTCAGAAACCCGCCCTTGTTGGCCATGGCGACCACCGCCAGCGCGTTGGGGCCGCCCCTGGCGGTGATCGTCGTGCCCTCCAGCGGATCGAGCGCGATGTCGATCGCCGGCCCGTCGCCGCTGCCGACCTTCTCGGTGATGTACAGCATCGGCGCCTCGTCGCGTTCGCCCTCGCCGATCACCACCTCGCCGTCGATCGCCAGACTGTTGAGCGCCTGGCGCATCGCGTCGACCGCCGCCTGGTCGGCGGCGCGCTCGTCGCCCCGGCCCATCAGCAGCGAGGCCGACAGCGCCGCCGCCTCGGTGACCCGGACCACCTCGAGGGCCAGATTGCGGTCCATCACCTTGCCGTCAGCCATGTTCCCCCCTCATCGCCGTCATCGGCTTTTCCGTCAGCGTCTCGATGCGAATCGTCCGCGGCGGCTCCAGCACGGCCTCCAGCGCGGCGATGGTGTCGAGCGTCCGGTTCATCGCCGCCTCGTCGGTCTCGTGGGTCGTGATGACCACCGGAACCGCCTCGCCCGGCGACCGCCCGTGCTGCAGCAGGCTCTCCACCGAGATCTCGTTGTCGCGCATCGCCGCGGTGATGTCGGCGATCACGCCCGGCCGATCGACCACCATCAGGCGCAGATAATAGGCGCCGTGGCGCCGCGCCATCGGCACCGTCGGCAGCCGCGCCGGGCGGCCGTTGGCCGCGCTCCGCCCCGGTCCGCGGTCGCCGCGGGCGATGTCGAGCACGTCGGCGACGACCGCCGACGCGGTCGGACCGGCGCCGGCGCCGCGCCCGACCATCATCACCTCGCCGACGAAGTCGCCCAGCGCCTCGACCGCGTTGAACACGCCGTCGACCGCGGCGATCGGATCGTGCCGGGGGATCATGCAGGGATGGACCCGCAGCTCCAGACCGTCGGGCGTCCGTTTTGCCAGACCCAGCAGCTTGATGCGGTATCCGAGCTCCTCCGCGAAGCCGATATCGAGCGCCGAGACATGGCGGATGCCTTCGACATGGACGTCGGCGAAGTCGACCTCGGTGTCGAACGCGATGGCCGCCAGGATCGCCAGCTTGTGGGCGGCGTCGACGCCGTCGATGTCGAAACCGGGATCGGCCTCGGCATAGCCGAGCCGCTGCGCCTCGGCCAGCACGTCGGCGAAGTCGCGCCCGGTCTCGCGCATCTCCGACAGGATATAATTGCAGGTGCCGTTCAGGATGCCCGAAACGGTGGAGATGCGGTTGGCCGCCAGGCCCTCGCGCAGCCCCTTGACGATGGGGATGCCGCCGCCGACGGCCGCCTCGAAGGCCAGCGTGACCCCGGCCTTGTCGGCCAGCCGCGCCAGCGCGCCGCCGTGCTCGGCCATCAGCGCCTTGTTGGCGGTCACGACATGACGGCCCCGGGCGATCGCGGTCTCGGTCACCGTCCGGGCGACGCCGTCGGCGCCGCCGATCAGCTCGACGACGACGTCGCAGTCCGCCTCCGCCGCCAGCGCCGTGGCGTCGTCGAACCAGCGCATCGCGGACAGGTCGACGCCGCGGTCGCGCCGGCGGTCGCGCGCCGAGACCGCGGTCACGACGATCGGCCGGCCGGCGCGCGCGGCCACCAGGTCCGCGTGGTCGCGCAGCAGCTTCAGCACCCCCGCCCCGACCGTGCCGAGCCCGGCCACGGCGACGTTCAACGGCGCGGTCACGTCGCCGCCACCGGCTGCCGCGATACTTCGCCCTCCACTGGAAGATTGGACAGGAACATCTTGATATTCCTCACCGCCTGACGAGTCCGCTGCTTGTTCTCGACGAGGGCGAAGCGGACGTGGCCGTCGCCATATTCGCCGAACCCGACGCCGGGCGAGACCGCCACGCGGGCATGCTGCAGCAGCAGCTTGGAGAATTCCAGCGAGCCGAGATCGGCGAAGGCCGGCGGGATCGGCGCCCAGGCGAACATCGTGGCCGCCGGCCGCGGCACCTGCCAGCCGGCCGCCGCCAACCCGTCGATCAGCACGTCGCGGCGCTCGCGATAGAGCGTGCGCACTCCGTCGACGCAGTCCTGCGGCCCGTTCAGCGCCGCCGTCGCCGCGACTTGGATGGGGGTGAACGCGCCATAGTCGAGATACGACTTCACCCGCGCCAGGGCGTCGATCAGCCTGGTGTTGCCGGCGGCGAAGCCGATCCGCCAGCCTGGCATCGAGTAGGTCTTGCTGAGCGAGGAGAACTCCACCGCGATCTCTCGCGCGTCGGGGATCTGCAGGATCGACGGCGGCGGCGGACAGTCGAAATAGAGCTCGGCGTAGGCCACGTCCGACAGGATGTGGATGTGGTGGCGCCGGCAGAACTCGACGATCGGCCGGTAGAAGTCGAGATCGACGACCTCGGTGGTCGGGTTGGCCGGGTAGTTGAGCACCAGCGCGGTCGGCTTCGGAACGCTGTGCCGCACCGCGCGTTCGAGTTGGACCATCAGGTCGGCGCCCGCCGGCAGGCTGCGGATCGCAGCGCCGGCGATGATGAACCCGAAGATGTGGATCGGATAGCTCGGGTTTGGCGCCAGGATGATGTCGCCGGGACTGGTGATCGCCTGCGCCAGGTTGGCCAGCCCCTCCTTCGACCCGATAGTGACGACGACCTCGCGCTCGGGGTCGAGGGAGACCGAGAACCGCCGGTCGTAATAGCCGGCGAGCGCGCGCCTGAGGCCGGGAATGCCGCGCGAGTTGGAGTAGCGATGGGTGCGCGGGTTCTGCACCGCCTCGACCAGCTTGTCGACGATGTGCCGTGGCGTCGGGCTGTCCGGGTTGCCCATGCCGAAATCGATGATGTCGTCGCCGGCGGCGCGGGCCCGCGCCTTCAATGCGTTAACCTCCGCGAAAACGTACGGCGGCAACCGCTTGATTCGATGGAATTCCTGCTCGATCACATCACCTCCCTCCGGCCCGGTGCGGTGCGGTGCCTGAAGAGACGAATCGGCGCCGCGTCCGGCGGCTCCATGGCGCGCCACTTCTACCGTCGCGCCGGTTAATAATCGAGGTAAATCTCGGTCCGCCCGGCGGCCGACTCCTCGGCGTCCAGTAACGTGCCATCGGCGGACTCCACCGAGACCTGCGACGGTCCGACGCCCAGGTCGGCCAGCGCGGCGACCAGCACCGATGCCCGCTCGCGCCAGGCGTCGGCGTCCGCCGCGCCCGGCCGGCCGCGATACCCGATGATCCTCAGGCGGCCGTCGGTGGCCAGCAGTTCGGCGGCGACCCGGCCCAGCACGGCGATGTCGCCTTCGCTCAGCGCCGT
>JAZFQW010000056.1:0-6546 GCA_036445335.1 Alphaproteobacteria bacterium
TCGAGAACGTCGATATAGCTGAACGAACTTTCGAATCCAGATATGCTCCCGGACGACGCCAGTAAGCACACATGAATCCGTCGGTGCAATTGTGTGGGATGGGAACGTCGATCACTTCTACTGATCCGAGCACGGTCTCATATTCATGGAGCATCGGATGTATCGGACGATCGGTGTCGAGAACCTCAGGAATATAATCAGTTAACCAAAAACCGGGGAATGACGGATCCCAAGTCAGAATGACTACACCACCCCGGGATACCCGGCGCAGCTCTCTAAGGCCCCTCACTTTGTCCGGCCAGTGGTGGACGGACAGGACCGCCATGGATGCGTCAAAAGCATCCGGCTTGAAGGGCAGGGCCATGGCCGTTGCCTGAACTACCGGCGCGGACCTCGGTGGGCGCTGACTTATCATCGTCATCGACAACTCAACCGCGACGACCGACTTCTCTATCGGCTCATATGAACCGCCCCCGGCGCCCACGTTTACGATGGTTTCCGCATCACCCAACGCACTACGTATCGCTCGATCAATCGAAGGATCAGGCTGGCGAAGGTCAGCGTAGCCGAGCCCGATAGTGTCGTAGAGCGCAGTCATCTTTGAAACATATCAACTTGGCAAAAATGATGTTCGCTAATGTCCGCTCAGGGTCAATACCGGCGGCATGAGGCGTGTTGGGCGAACGACCGCTTTTTTATCCTCAAGCTGACCTTGTGTGCCAGCGCATTGAACGACGGTACATGGCCTGTCACCGGCATTCGACCTTGGGCGGGCGGTTGGCCGCTCCGGGTCTCTGGCGAACATCGGCGCGTCCGATCGTCGTTACGTCCATCCGCGATTGTCGCGCGGCGGCGCGGCGGCGCGCGCTAACCGCCGGACCGGCGGCGGATCGGCGGGCCGTGGACGTGGGGCGGGAGGGGTTCGGTCGGGCCGCCGGGGCGGACCGGGCGGTCGGCGAAGCGGCCGAGGTTGATCAGCCGGTCGTACATCACCAGCGCGCCGGCCAGCGCCAGGTTGATCGAGAACCGCGTCGGGATCCGCACCAGATGGTCGCAGCGCTCGACCAGCGCCGGCGACAGCGCACCGCGCTCGGGCCCCAGCACATACGCCGCCTGGCTCGGGTGGCGGAAGCTCGGCAGCTCGCTCGAGTCGTCCATCAGTTCCACGCCGACCAGCCGGCAGCCGCGCGGCAGGTCGAGCGAGGGCACGTCGGGGTAGGTGTAGAGCGGCACCGACTTCGCCGCCTCCGAGGTGTCGGCGGCGCGGAACGCCGCCACGTCGGTGTCCGGCGCCACGGTGAACAGGAAGCTGGCGCCGAACGCGTGCGCGGTGCGCATCAGCGCGCCGACGTTCGCCGGCTTGCTGATCCCCTCGGCGCCGATGGCGAAATAGCCGCGCATCCTCATCCTCCGTGGCCGACCGGTCGCCGGCGGGGAATCTTGCACCGGCGCCGTCGGCGGAGCAAGCTGGTGCCATCGCGCTTCGTTTCGGCAGCGGTCCAACCGGCCAGACCCGTGCCATGTCGCAGGATACCGACCTTATCCATGCCGCCCCTGTGAACCGCGACGACGCGCCGGTGCTGGTCGAGGCGACCCGCGGCCCGATCGCCGAGAGCCGGCACCGCGGCATCGCCGTGATCGCCGACGCCAAGGGACGCGTGCTGCGCCATTGGGGCGATTTCGAGCGCCCGGTCTATCCGCGCTCGGCGATCAAGCCGCTGCAGGCCATCCCGCTGGTCGAGAGCGGCGCGGCCGACGCCCACGGCGTCGGCGATGTCGAGCTGGCGCTGGCCTGCGCCTCGCACAGCGGCGAGCCGGCCCATGTCGAGCGGGTCGCGGCGTGGCTGGCGCGCATCGGTTGCACCGTCGACGACCTGGAGTGCGGCGCCCACCCACCCTATGACGCGGCCGCCGCCGAGGCGCTGCGCCGCGACGGGGTGGAACCGACCGCCCTGCACAACAACTGTTCGGGCAAGCATGCCGGGTTCCTGACTACCGCCCTGCACAACGGCGAGCCGACCGACGGCTACCGCCACTTCCGCCATCCGGTGCAGCAGCGCATCCTGGGGGTGCTGGAACAGATGACCGGTCAGGACCTGAGCGCCGCGCCGCGCGGGCTGGACGGGTGCTCGATCCCGACCATCGCCGTCCCGCTGGGCGGCCTGGCGGTCGCCATGGCCCGCGTCGCCGACCCCGCCGGCCTGCCGGACCGGCGCGCCGAGGCGGTCCTGCGCATCCGCCGGGCGTGGGGCGCCCAGCCCTACTTCGTCGCCGGCAGCGGCCGGTTCGACACCGAAATCATCACCGCAACGGCCGGCCGGGCACTGGTCAAGTTCGGCGCCGAGGGGGTCTATTGCGGCTGCCTGCCCGAGCAGGGGCTGGGCATCGCCGTGAAGATCGACGACGGCGCGGAACGCGCCTCTCGGGTCGCCATGATCGCACTGCTGCGCCACGCCGGCGCGCTGGACGACGCGGCGGCGAACGCGCTTGCCGCGTTCGCGCGGCCGGCGATCACCTCCCGGCGCGGCTTCGACGCCGGCGAGATCCGGCCGGCCGCCGCGCTAGCACCCACCATCATAGAAGGATGACACGTATGACGGCCTTGCAGGCCCTTCGGCCAGGAGCGTGGTCCGCGGTGATGCAGCGCATCACGAGGGCCGCGCGACGCCGTCCCAAGGGCCTGCAAGGCCGCCTGGAGGGTCGCGGGACTCGATCATACGCATCATCTCCTGTGATCGTGGGCACTAGCGCCGTGACGTTGGCGATCGGATCCCTTCCGTTGTCATGCCCGGACCCGATCCGGGCGTCCATCGTCCCGCACCGAGCGATGGATGGCCGGGTCGAGCCCGGCCAGGACAATGGAAACGGTGCGCTGATTGGCGGGCACTGTCCGGTCGGACCGGACCGCTAGTACCGAGGAGCGGCGCCCCGGCACACCGGGGTCGGCATAGAGGAACATACGATGCGTCTAATGATTGTCGGCACCCTGGACGGCCACATCACCACCGCCGGTAAGATCGCGATCCAGCGCGGCGCCAAGGTCACCAACGCCGAGACCATCGAGGCGGCGCTGAGGGCGATCCGGGCGGGCCGGGGCGCCGAACTGGTGATGATCGACGTGAGGCTGGACATCGCCGGCTTCTGCACCAGCCTGAAGGCCGAGCGGATTAATCTGCCGGTCGTGGCTTGCGGCATCGGCACCGATTCCGCCGCGGCGGTCCGCGCCATCCAGGCCGGGGCCAAGGAATATGTGCCGCTGCCACCCAACGCCGAACTGATCGCCGCAGTCCTGGAGGCGGTCGCCGCGGAGGCCGACGCGATCGTCACGAGAGAGCCGGCGATGGCACGGGTGCTGCGCCTCGCCGACCAGGTGGCGCCGTCGGACGCCTCGGTGAGGATCACCGGCGAAAGCGGCACCGGCAAGGAGCTGATGGCGCGGCACATCCACCGCAAGAGCCGCCGCGCCAATGCCGCCTTCATCTCGGTCAACTGCGCGGCGATCCCGGAAAACCTTCTGGAATCTGAGCTGTTCGGCCATGAGAAGGGCGCCTTCACCGGCGCCGTCGCGCGCCGCGTCGGCAAATTCGAGGAGGCCAACGGCGGCACCCTGCTGCTCGATGAGATCAGCGAGATGCATCCGCGCCTGCAGCCCAAGCTGCTGCGCGCCGTACAGGAGCGCGAGATCGACCGGGTCGGCGGCTCGAAGCCGATCGCCGTGGATATCCGTCTGCTGGCGACCTCCAACCGCGACCTGGAGGACGAGGTGCGCTGCGGCAACTTCCGCGAGGACCTGTATTACCGCCTGAACGTGGTCAATGTCCGCCTGCCGTCGCTGCGCGAGCGGCCGTCCGACATCGAGCTGCTGGCCAACCATTTCGTTCAAAAATACGCCGAGGCGAACGGCCTGGGCGACCGCCGGCTTTCACCCGATGCGATAGCGGCGCTGACCGCCCACCACTGGCGCGGCAACATCCGCGAGCTGGAGAACACCATGCACCGGGCGGTCCTGTTGGCCACCGACGAAGACATCGGGCCGGACGCCATCTCGCTGACCGGGCAGGCGCTGGCGCCACGGGCGGGCGCGACCGCGGCGGTGGAGGCAAACGGAACGGCACCCGCCGGCGGCACCGCCGGCCTGGTCGGCCGCACCGTGGCGGAGGTCGAGCGCGACCTGATCATCGAGACTCTGCAGCACACCCTCGGCAACCGGACCCACGCCGCCAACATCCTCGGCATCTCGATCCGTACCCTGCGCAACAAGCTGAAGCTGTACAGCGACGAGGGCGTGCCGGTGCCCATGCCTGGCGACGCGGAACGGGCGGCGATCTAGCGGCGACGGTCGCCGCGACGCCGAGACGCCGACAGAGCTATGACCGACCAGAGCACCGTTCCGGCCGCCGACCCGGGCTCCGAGCCCGGCGACCTGCTGCGCAGGGGCCTCGCCGTGCTGCGCCGCGGCGACATCGCCCTGGCGCTGGGCATCGTCGCCATCCTGGTGGTGATGATCCTGCCGATGCCCAGTTGGCTGCTGGACATCAGCCTGGCGATATCGATCACCTTCTCGGTGCTGATCCTGATGGTCGTGCTGTTCATCTCGCGGCCGCTGGAGTTCAGCTCGTTCCCAACCGTTCTGCTGATCGCGACGTTGCTCAGACTGTCGCTGAACCTGGCGTCGACCCGACTCATCCTGGCCAATGGACACGAGGGCCCCAGCGCCGCCGGGCGGGTCATCGAGGCGTTCGGCAACTTCGTGATGAGCGGAAATTTCGTCATCGGGATCATCGTCTTCGGCATCCTGGTGATCGTGAATTTCGTCGTGATCACCAAGGGGTCCGGCCGGATCGCCGAGGTCTCCGCCCGCTTCAGCCTGGACGCCATGCCGGGCAAGCAGATGGCGATCGACGCCGACCTGTCGGCCGGCCTGATCGATGAACAAGAAGCACGGCAGCGGCGCAGCGACCTGGAAGACGAAAGCAATTTCTACGGCGCCATGGACGGCGCCGCCAAGTTCGTCCGCGGCGACGCCATCGCCGGCTTGCTGATCACCTTCATCAACGTCATCGGCGGCATCATCATAGGCACCGCTCAGCAGTCGCTAAGCATCGGCGAGGCCGCCCAGACCTACACCCTGCTGACCGTCGGCGACGGGCTGGTGACCCAGATCCCGGCGCTGATCGTTTCGGTCGGCGCCGGCATGCTGGTGTCGAAGGCCGGGGTCACGGTGTCCGCCCACAAGGCGGTGTTCGGCCAGCTGGGCGGCTACCCCCAGCCGCTGGCCCTGGCGTCGGTGCTGATGGCCTCGCTGTCGGTGCTTCCGGGCATTCCGATGGTGCCGTTCCTGGCGCTGGCCGGCATCACCGGCGCGGTCGCCTGGCACCTGTCGCAGTCGCGCGCCCGCGTCGAGCACGAGCGCGCCCGGCAGGAGCAGGTCGAGGCACAGGCCGCGCCGGTGGCCGACGAGCCGATCTCGTCGGCGCTGCAGATCGACCAGCTGCGGCTAGAGCTCGGCTACGGCCTGCTGTCGCTGATCAACAACGAATCCGGCCAGCGGCTGACCGACCAGATCAAGGGGCTGCGCCGCCAGCTCGCCGCCGACATGGGCTTCGTGATGCCGTCGGTGCGGATCCAGGACAATCTGCAATTGGCCGCCAACGCCTACGTAATCCGTGTGAAGGAGATCGATTCGGGGCGCGGCGAGGTGCGCCCGGGGCTGCTGCTGGTGATGGATCCGCGCGGCGAGGCGATTACGCTGTCCGGCGAGTCCACCACCGAGCCGACGTTCGGACTGCCGGCGATGTGGATCGACGCCTCGAACCGCGACGAGGCGATTTTCAAGGGCTACACCGTCGTCGACGCCCAGACCGTGATCACCACCCATATCACCGAGGTGATCAAGGACCAGATGCCGGACCTGCTGTCCTACGCCGAGACCCAGAAGCTGCTGGACGAGCTGGACAAGGACCACCAGAAGCTGGTCGGCGACGTCATTCCCGGACAAATCACGGTCGGCGGCCTGCAGCGCGCGCTGCAGAACCTGCTGTCCGAGCGCATTTCGATCCGCGACCTGCCAACCATCCTCGAAGGCGTCGCCGAGGCCTGCGGCTATAGCCGAAACATCAATGCGATCACCGAACATGTGCGGTCGAGGCTGGCCCGGCAGATCAGCAGCGCCAACACCAACGAGGCCGGATTCATCCCGCTGATCACGCTGTCGCCGGACTGGGAGCAGGCGTTCGCCGAGGCGATCATCGGCGACGGCGACGAGCGCCAGCTCGCCATGGCGCCCAGCAAGCTTCAGGAGTTCATCAACATCGTGCGCCAGACCTTCGAGCGCCACGCGATGTTGGGTGAGAGCCCGGTGCTGCTGACCAGTCCCGCCATACGCGCCTATGTCCGATCGATCGTCGAGCGGTTCCGCCCGACCACGCCAGTCATGTCCCAGCACGAGATCCACGCCAAGGCGCGGATCAAGACCCTGGGCCAGATCTAGGAGCCCGTCCGAGTAATGCTTATGGGCAGCATCGACCAGGGACGCGCTTGTGTCAG
>JAZFQW010000057.1:0-5435 GCA_036445335.1 Alphaproteobacteria bacterium
ACTGGGTGGGTCACGCCGCTTGCCCGAGGCTCTGCATCGCGCCGCGCGGCGTTCCGGCCGTGTCGGGGGGACAGCGCCGCGCAGGGCATGGTCAGTATGAGAGATGCGGGCTAACTGGCGGGACGGCCGTCCCGCCCCGTTTTCCGAGCCGCCGGATCGGTGGCCATGACCTACGCGCTGCGGCGGCTGGTGATGTTCCCGCCGATCCTGCTCGGCGTTTCCATCCTTGTCTTCGTGGCGATACGACTGGTGCCCGGCGACGCGATTACCGCGATGCTCGGCACCGAGGCGGGACTGTTGACGCCCGACCAGCGCGCCGCGCTTGCGGTCTATTTCGGGATCGATCGGCCGTGGCCGGCGCAGTATGCGCACTGGATCGGCGGCGTGGTGCGGGGCGATATCGGGCTATCGGTGATCCATGGCCGGCCGGTCATGACGGTGATCCTCGAGCGGTTCCCGGTCACCGTCGAACTGGCGCTGTTGTCGATGGCGGTGGCGCTGGCCGTCGGACTTCCGGCCGGCGTTATCGCGGCCAGCCATCCGGAACGTCCGGTCGATCTCGCCACCCGGGTCGCGGCCATGCTGGGGCAATCCACCCCGAACTTCCTGCTGGGCCTGGTGCTGATCTTCGTGCTGTCCGTCGGTTTCGGCATATCGCCGAACATCGGCTTGCACGTGCCGTTCTTTGAGAGCCCGCTGGCCAATCTGCGCGAGATGGTCCTGCCGGCGATCACGTTGGGGTCGGCCTTCGCGGCGTCGGTGATGCGCACAACCCGTTCGACGATGCTGGACGTGCTCGGCGACGATTTCGTGCGCACGGCGCGCAGCAAAGGCGTCGCGGAGCCCGGCGTGATCTGGAAGCACGCCTTCCCCAACGCGCTGATCCCAGTCGTGACCCTGATCGGGGTCGAGTTCGGCTACTTGCTGGGCGGAGCGGTGATCGTCGAGGAGCTGTTCGCGCTGCCCGGGCTCGGCCGCCTGGTGCTCAACGCCATCACCCAGCGCGACTATGCGCTGGTGCAGGGCGGCGTCCTGTTCATCGCATTCAACTTCATGGCCGTGAACCTGCTGGTCGACTTGGCCTACGCCGCCCTCGACCCGCGCATTCGGCTGGGTAGCAAGCGTTGAACGCGCTGCACGACCTTCTCTCGCATCCCAGCGGCCGGATCGGCGGCCTGATCCTCATCGTCTACCTCCTGCTCGCGCTGGCCGGCATCGTCGCGCTCGTGCCCTACGACCCCGTGGCTCAGTTTCCGGCCGCGCGGCTGCAGGCCCCGGACGCCGCGCACATCATGGGGACCGATCTGTTCGGCCGCGACGTGTTCAGCCGGCTGGCGGTCGGCGTGCGCACCTCGTTCGTCATCGCCGTGGCGTCGGTGGCGATCGCCGGTCTCATCGGCACTGTCATCGGCCTGCTGGCCGCATGGTGGGGCAGCTGGCGCGACTCGCTGCTGATGCGGCTCATGGACGTCTTCCTGGCCTTTCCCGCGATCCTGCTGGCACTGCTGGTAGTGACCGTCGCCGGGCCGGGAACCCTGACGACGATCCTGGCGATCGCCGTGGTCTACACACCGATCTTCGCAAGAGTCGCCCGCGGCCCCGCACTGTCGATCAAGGCGCGGGACTTCGTCGACGCGGCGCGCACGTTCGGCAGCTCGCAATTTTACATCCTGACCCGGCACCTGCTGCTGAACCTGGCCGCGCCGCTGACGGTTCAGGCGACGCTGGCGCTGTCGTGGGCACTTCTGACCGAGGCGGCGCTCAGCTTTCTCGGCCTGGGAACCCAGCCGCCGGCGCCGTCGCTGGGCCTGATGCTGAGCGAGAGCCGCAACCTGATGGAGTTCGCCCCGTGGCTGCTGGCGTTTCCGGGGCTGGCAATCATGCTCGGTGTAATGGGGTTCAATCTCCTCGGCGATGCACTCAGGGACGTGGTCGATCCGCGCACCCGGAGTGCACGGGCATGAGCCCCGCATCGAGTGAGACCCCCGCGCCGCTCCTGTCGGTGCGCGATCTCGCGGTCGGATTCGGACGGGGTCCGGCGGACCGCGAGGTCGTGCATGGCGTCGGATTCGAGGTGCAGCCACGCGAAACGCTGGCGATCGTCGGTGAATCCGGATCCGGCAAGACGGTGACGGCGCTCTCGATCAACCGCCTCATCGATCATGCCGGTGGCCGGATCCTGCGTGGCCGGATGCTGTTCCGACGCGGGGACCAGACGGATCTGGATCTTGCACAGGCGCCGCCGCACGAGATGCGCCACATCCGCGGGGCCGAGATCGGCATGATCTTTCAGGAACCGATGACCTCGCTCAACCCGGTACACCAGGTTGGACACCAGATCGCCGAGTCCTTCGTGCTGCACCACGGCCTTTCAACACGCGCCGCCTTGCGACGGGCGCGCGATGCTCTGGACCGGGTGCGCATTCCCGACGCGGAGCGGCGCATGCGCGACTACCCCCACCAGCTGTCGGGGGGTATGCGGCAGCGAGTCATGATTGCCATCGCCCTGGCCTGCGCGCCCCGGCTGCTGATCGCCGACGAGCCGACCACGGCGCTGGACGTGACCATTCAGGCGCAGATCGTGGCGCTGTTGGCGCAGTTGCGCGACGAGATCGGCATGGCGGTCATCTTCATCACCCACGACATGGGCCTGGTCGCCGAGGTGGCGGACCGCGTGCTGGTGATGCGAAACGGCGCCGTCGTGGAGCGCGGCGAACTGGACCGCGTATTTGACCGGCCGTCGCATCCTTACACACGCGAGCTGCTCGACTCGGTGCCGCATTTCCGCCGCGGGCAGGCGGTGCGGGCGCCGCGCGACGGCGACCGACCGGCCGCGGAACCGGGCCACGCGACGCCGCCCGCAGCCGGAACCGGTCCGGCGGCCGCGGCACGGACCCCCGTGCTGTCGGTTCGCGACCTGTCGGTGCGCTTTCCGGTGCGCGCCGGTCTGCTCCGCCGGGTTGTCGGCGTCGTGCGCGCGGTGGACGGCGTCGACTTCGATCTGGTCGCTGGCGAGACGCTGGCGATCGTCGGCGAAAGCGGCTGCGGCAAGACCACAATCGCGCGCGCGATCCTCGGCCTGGTGCGGCCGGCCCGGGGTGCGGTCTCGATCGCGCGCCCCGCCGGCGATCGGCAAGACGCGACGCGGATCGTGCAGATGGTGTTCCAGGACCCGCTCGCGTCGCTCAACCCGCGGCTTACCATGCGCAGCCTGCTCGCCGAGCCGGTAATCGCAACCGGCGCCGGCGTCGGCGACGCCACCGTCGACCACATGGTCGAACTGCTGCGGCGCGTGGGCCTGCCGCGCGACTGTCTCGATCGCTACCCGCACCAGTTCTCCGGCGGCGAACGCCAGCGGCTGTGCATCGCCCGCTCGTTGATGACCAACCCGCATGTCGTCATCCTCGACGAGGCGGTATCCGCGCTCGACGTGTCGATTCAGGCGCAGGTCCTCGACCTCCTGATGGAATTGCAAGCGGAACGGGGCCTCGCGTATCTGTTCATCTCCCACGACATGGCAGTGGTCGAGCGCGTCGCCCATCGAGTCACGGTGATGTTCGCGGGTCAGGTCGTCGAGGTCGGCAGTGCCGCGTGCGTGCTGGCGCGACCGGCGCATTCCTATACACGGCGGCTCATCGCGGCAGTGCCGAGCGTCGATCGCGCGCAGCGACGCCGGCACTTCGCACTGGACACCAGCGAGCCCCCGTCGCTCCTTCGACCGGCCGATTACGAGCCGCCGCCGGCGATCTGGCGACGCCTCGAACAGGACCACGTGGTCCGCGCGGAGACCTAACCCGCACCCAATGGCGGTACTGGCGTCAGCTCCAGCGTCAGGCGTTCGAAACGCCGCAGCACCGTGAACCCGAGATGGCCGTAGAAGCGCTCCGCCGGCGCGTCGGCGATCAGGAAATGGGCACGACCGAGCCCCTGGTCGCGCATGCCGGCAAGCGCCGCCTGGGTCAGCCGTGTGCCCAGCCCCCGGCCGCGTGCCCGCTCGGCCACCGCCAGCGGCCCGAAGCGCGCGCCGTTGTGGTGGACGACCCCGACCGGAACGCCGCCGTCCCAGGCGACCAGGATATCGCCCGGGGTCGCGGCACCGGCAAGTCGCGCATCAAGCGCGCGCGCCATGTGGAGCCACCAGCTCCATCCGAACGCGTCCCGCAGGAAATCGCGGACCAGCGGGATCTCGCCCGCATCCAGGCGGCGGATCTGCCCACCGCCGTCATCCTGCCGCTCGGGGAGCCCGGCCAGTTCGATGCCCATCGACGCGACGCTGTCGCGTTGCCGGAACCCGAAGCGGTCGACCAGCAGCGAATGAGCCGCAGCGGAGGCGACAGGGTCGATGCCCGGCACCAAATAGCGTACCGGGAAGTCCGCCACGTCGACCCGCCGGAGGTCGTCGCGTGCCGCGGCGTCCAGGGCCCGCCGCAGCAGTGCCGTCGCGATGCCCCGCCGCCGCCGATCGGGGCGGACGCCGAACGCGGCGATCCATAGGGTGCGATACTGGGAGGCGTCGTCCGCCGGCGTCGGCGGCCGCAGCCGCGGCCCCAGCAGAAATCCGGCCAGTCGCGCGCCCTGCTCGGCGATCAGCAGGTCTTCCAATGCGAAACCCGGGTCGAGCAGGAAGTCGCGCGCCAATTGCGCGGTCGACGGTGCATCTTCCCCGATCGTCTCGCGCGCGAGTGACGCGACGGCGTCGAGGTCCTCGGCGCGGAACGGGCGGACGCGGATCCTGGCAGCCTTCATCGGTGTCGCATCCGCAATTCCAGCCCAACTCGGCGCCGTGGGGAGAAATTCGGTTTGCCCGGCAACGCGTTCAGTATTGGAGTTGCCCCGCTTTCGTGGAGAGTTAGTGACTTGGGCGACCGGGGGGTAGCTGGTTCCTTTCGAAGTCGATGGGTTACAGTTAGCGGATCGATGAATGGCGCCGGCGCGGATTGTACCATCCCTCGATGAACTCGAAGACGGCCATGCGGGCTTCGTTCTGGGTGGCCAACCGCCGGCGGTCGATGAGCTCGCATTCGAGGGTCGCGAAAGCCTGCCGACATCGTCGTGGTTGATCTCAACACCCCCTGGAGTCCTACCCAAGACAATCATTAGCTACGACGTTGCAGCCCGCCTGAAAATCACGACCCTTCGAACTACTTCCAAATTCATCACCATGGCGACGACACCCAGGGTGACGAGAGGCAGGTTCAAGAAGGCGCCGAGGAAGATGACGAACACCCGGACGTCCCGGCCCAGCCGAAAGTATAGGGCGCCTCGCAGGTTCCGCGCCATCAACCCGTCATACTTGTCCGCCGTATAGCTGTTCAGGAACGACCCCACAATCGCCGCGAACCCCAGCACGACGGACAGGTTCGTGCCGGTCGCGGCAAATTCGTGCCACATCAGGCCGAACAGTAGGAAGGCGTCGGCATAGCGGTCGAGGACCG
>JAZFQW010000058.1:0-2030 GCA_036445335.1 Alphaproteobacteria bacterium
GCCGCTGGGCAAGGATCCGGAGACCCTAATTCAGCTCCTCATCGTCGATGGCATTCTGTTGCTGCTGATCGGCGTCGTCGTCGCCGTGCGGCTGGTACAGGTCTGGACCGAGCGGCAGCGCGGATCCGCGGGCTCTAAGTTGCACGTCAGGCTGGTCACGCTGTTCGGCGTCGTGGCGGTGACGCCGGCCAGCATCGTGGCGATCTTCTCGGCGCTGTTGTTCAACGCCGGGATTCAGTCCTGGTTCAACGAACAGGTCCGCACCGCGCTCACCGAATCGGTCGCGGTGGCGCAATCCTATCTGGAGGAGCATCGCCAGAACATTCGCGCCGATGCCCTGGCCATGGCCAACGATTTGAACCGCGCCGCGGCGTTCATCGGCGACAATCCGAAGCGCCTGGGGCAACTGCTGGCGCAACAGACGGCGATTCGCTCGCTTACCGAGGCCATCGTCTTCGACGGCAGCGGCCAGGTGGTGGTGCGGACCGGACTGACCTTCGCCACGCAACTCGAACGTCTGCCGCCGGAACTGTTCGAAAAGGCGCGGGACGGCCAGGTTCAGGTGCTGGAACGGGAAAGCGACGACCGGGTCAGCGCCCTGGTGCATCTCGACCGCCTGCTCGATAGCTTTCTCCTGGTCGGCCGCTTCGTCGAGCCCACCGTGGTGCGAAGCGTGGAGCGCTCCCGCGAGGCGGTGGGCCAGTACCAGGCGCTGGAGCGCAATCGCAACGAGTTGCAGATCATCTTCAACCTGATCTTCTTCGTGGTGGCATTGCTGGTCCTGTTGGCGGCGGTCTGGGGCGGGCTGATTCTGGCCAATCGCCTGGTGCGTCCGGTCGGCGACTTGATCGCCGCCGCCGAACGTGTGCGCGGCGGCGACCTGAGCGCCCGGGTACCGAAAATCGTCGGCGCCGACGAGCTTGGCACCCTAGGCCGGGCCTTCAACCGCATGACCAGCCAGTTGCAGGCGCAGCGCGGGGAACTGGAGGAAACCAACCGACAGCTTGACACCCGACGGCGCTTCACGGAAGCGGTCCTGGAAGGGGTATCGGCCGGAGTCATCGGGCTCGACCAGGGCGGCCGGATCAATCTTCCGAACCGGTCCGCCTCGAGGCTCTTGTCGGTGGATCTGGAGCGGATGATCGGCCGGCCTTTGGCCATGGCCATTCCGGAGATGGCGCAGCTGGTCGAGGAAGCGAGGACCAGGGTCTATCGCACCGGTGAGCGGCAAATCAAGTTAGCGCGCAAGGGTCGTACCTTGACCCTATTGGCGCGTATCGCGGTTGAAAGAATTGATAACAAAATCAACGGATTCGTGGTCACATTTGATGACATCACCGAGCTGTTGCAGGCGCAACGGACCGCCGCCTGGGCCGACGTCGCCCAGCGCATTGCGCACGAGATCAAGAACCCGTTGACGCCGATCCAGCTTTCGGCCGAGCGGCTGAAGCGCAAATATCTCAAGGAGATTACCAGCGACGCCGCGACCTTCACCACCTGTACCGACACCATCGTGCGCCAGGTCGCCGACATCCGGCGCATGGTCGACGAATTCTCCGACTTCGCGCGGATGCCGGCACCCAACATGAAGCCGACAAGCGTCGGCGAAATCTGCCGGCAGGCGTTGTTCCTGCAGCGCAACGCCCATCCGATGGTGACGTTCAACCTGAGCCTGCCCGAGGCAGAGACGATGCTTCCCTGCGACAATCGCCAGATCGGTCAGGTGCTGACCAACCTGCTGCAGAATGCGTTGCAGGCGATCGACGGCCGCGAGGTGAACCCCGACGAGGAATTGCCGCCCGGGCGGATCGATTTGAGCGTCGCCCGCCTCGACCGGCGGCTGGAGATCTCGGTCGAGGACAATGGCAAGGGGTTGCCCAACGAGGGGCGCGAGCGGCTGACCGAGCTCTATGTCACCACCCGGCGCAAGGGCACCGGCCTGGGTCTGGCAATCGTGAAGAAAATCATGGAAGATCACGACGGTGAGCTGGTGCTCGAGGACGGAGAGGCGGGTGGCGCCCGGGTCAAGC
>JAZFQW010000059.1:0-6562 GCA_036445335.1 Alphaproteobacteria bacterium
AGATGGCGAAGGCGAAGTTTCAGCGTACCAAGCCGCATGCGAACATCGGGACGATAGGTCATGTGGACCACGGCAAGACGACGCTGACGGCGGCGATCACGAGGATCCTGGCGGAGGTGGGCGGCGCGGAGTTCACGCCGTTCGACCAGATCGACAAGGCGCCGGAGGAGAAGGCGCGGGGGATCACGATCTCGACGGCGCACGTGGAGTACGAGACGGAGGCGCGTCATTACGCGCACGTCGACTGTCCGGGTCACGCCGACTACGTGAAGAACATGATCACCGGTGCGGCGCAGATGGACGGGGCGATCCTGGTGGTGTCGGCGGCGGACGGTCCGATGCCGCAGACCCGCGAGCACATTCTGCTGGCGCGTCAGGTCGGGGTGCCGGCGATCGTGGTGTATCTGAACAAGGTCGACCAGGTGGACGACGAGGAGCTGTTGGAGTTGGTCGAGTTGGAGGTCCGCGAGCTGTTGTCGATCTACGAGTTTCCGGGCGACGACATCCCGATCGTGATGGGGTCGGCGCTGGCGGCGCTGGAGGGGACGGACGACAAGACCGGGAAGGACTCGGTGGTGGCGTTGATGGCGGCGGTGGACAGCTACATCCCGACGCCGGAGCGAGCGAAGGACAGGCCGTTCCTGATGCCGATCGAGGACGTGTTCTCGATATCGGGCCGCGGCACGGTGGTGACGGGCCGGGTCGAGCGCGGTGTGATCAAGGTCGGCGAGGAGATCGAGATCGTCGGCATCCGCGAGACGACGAAGACGGTGTGCACGGGCGTGGAGATGTTCCGCAAGCTGCTGGACCAGGGCGAGGCGGGGGACAATATCGGTGCGTTGCTGCGCGGCACCAAGCGCGACGACGTGGAGCGCGGCCAGGTGCTGGCGAAGCCGGGGTCGATCACGCCGCACACCAAGTTCACGGCGGAGGCGTACATCCTGACCAAGGAGGAGGGCGGCCGGCACACGCCGTTCTTCACCAACTACCGGCCGCAGTTCTACTTCCGGACGACCGACGTGACCGGAGTGGTGGAGCTGCCGGAGGGCATTGAGATGGTGATGCCGGGGGACAACACGACGATGACGGTGGAGCTGATCGCGCCGATCGCCATGGACGAGGGGCTGCGCTTCGCGATCCGCGAGGGCGGCCGCACCGTCGGCGCCGGCGTCGTCGCCTCCATCATCGAATAGCGGTCACGGGGCGCCTGCGCACCGCGGCGAACACACGGGTCTAGGACGATGGACAACCAGAACATCCGCATCCGCCTCAAGGCGTTCGATCATCGCGTGCTCGACCAGTCGACCAGCGAGATCGTGGCCACAGCGAAGCGGACCGGAGCGCGGGTGCGCGGGCCGATCCCCCTGCCGACCAAGATCGAGCGCTACACCGTGCTGCGCTCGCCGCACATCGACAAGAAGTCGCGCGAACAGTTCGAGATCCGCACCCACAAGCGGCTGCTCGACATCGTCGACCCGACGCCGCAGACCGTCGACGCGCTGATGAAGCTCGACCTGGCCGCCGGCGTCGACGTCGAGATCAAGCTCTGAGGGGACGGGCGATGCGCTCCGGTCTGATCGCACAGAAGGTCGGCATGACCCGCGTCTTCAACGACGCCGGCGAACACGTGCCGGTCACCGTGCTCAAGGTCGACGGCTGTCAGGTCGTCGCCGTCCGCACCGCCAACAGCCACGGCTACTCCGCGGTGCAGTTGGGCGCCGGCGCGGCCAAAGTGAAGAACGTCTCCAAGCCGATGCGCGGGCATTTCGCCAAGGCCAAGGTCGAGCCGAAGCGCAAGCTGGTGGAGTTCCGCGTCAGTGCCGACGCCTTGCTGGATGTCGGTGCCGAGTTGACCGCCGACCATTTCGTCGCCGGCCAGCGGGTCGACGTCACCGGCACGTCGATCGGCAAGGGTTTCGCCGGGGTGATAAAGCGGCACAATTTCAGCGGCATGGGGGCGTCTCACGGCGTGTCGGTCTCGCACCGCGCGCACGGCTCGACCGGCAACAGCCAGGACCCCGGCCGGGTCTTCAAGGGCAAGAAGATGGCCGGGCATATGGGCGCGGCGCGGGTCACCACCCAGAACCTGACGATCGTGTCGACCGACGCCGACCGCGGGCTGATCCTGGTGCGCGGCGCCGTACCGGGCGCCGACGGCGGCTGGGTGCTGGTGCGCGACGCGATCAAGGCGCCGGCGCCCGAAGGCGCGCCGTTCCCGGCGGCGGTCCGCGCAGCGGGCAACGGTGGGGTGGCGCCGGCGGAGGCCGCCGCCGAGCCGCCTGCGGCGGAGACCGAGGCGCCGGCGGCCGTGGAGGAGGACGCCGTCGAGGCGGCGCCGGCCGACGACAAGCCCGACGATGCGGCCGCCGACGAGGCGCTCGCCGAGGACGGCGATCAGGGCGGAGCCGGCGACGCCGAGCCGGAGAAGAAGGACTGAATCGATGCAGGTCCCGGTTAAGACGCTGGACAACAAGACGGCGGGCGAGATCGAGCTCAGCGACGAGGTCTTCGGGCTGACGGCGCGCGGCGATCTGTTGAGCCGCATGGTCAACTGGCAGCTCGCCGGCCGCCGCGCCGGCACCCACAAGACCAAGGGCGTCAGCGAGATCAGCGGCACAACGAAGAAACCGTTCAAGCAGAAGGGCACCGGCCGCGCCCGTTCCGGTTCGCTGCGCTCGCCGCAGAACCGCGGCGGTGCGGTGATCTTCGGCCCGGTGGTGCGCAGCCACGCCTTCGACATGCCAAAGAAGGTGCGCAAGTTGGCGCTGAGGCACGCGCTGTCCGCCAAGGCGGCGGAAGGCAAGCTGGTGGTCCTGGATGCGGTGGCGGCGGCGTCGCCTAAGACCAAGGCGCTGGCCGGCCAACTGGACGCGCTGGGCCTGTCGTCGGCGCTGATCGTCGCCGGCGAGACCGTCGACGAGAGCTTCCGGCGGGCGGCGCGCAACCTGCCGCGGATCGACGTGCTGCCGCAGCAGGGCGCCAACGTGTACGACATCCTGCGGCGCGACATCCTGGTGCTCAGCCGCGACGCCGTGGAACACCTTGAGGCGCGCCTGAAATGACCGACAAGAAACCCCAACACGCGCTGAGCCAGGAGCGGATCTACGACATCATCCGCTCGCCGGTGATCACCGAGAAGTCGACGCTGATATCCGAACACAACCAGGTCACCTTCAAGGTGCCGCTGAGCGCGTCGAAGCCGGAGATCAAGGAGGCGGTGGAGCGGGTGTTCGCGGTCAAGGTGAAGGCCGTCAACACCCTGCGCCAGACCGGCAAGACCAAGCGGTTCCGGGGCATCGTCGGGCGGCGGCCCGACTACAAGAAGGCGATCGTCACTTTGGCCGAGGGTCAGCAGATCGACGTGACGACCGGGGTCTGAGGGAACGCGTGGCATGGCACTGAAGAAATTCAATCCGATCACTCCCGGCACCCGCCAACTCGTGCAGGTGGATCGGTCCGCCCTGTACAAGGGCAAGCCGGTGAAGGCGCTGACCCAGGGCATTCACAAGAAGGGCGGTCGCAACAATACCGGGCGGATCACCGCCCGCCGGATCGGCGGCGGACACAAGCGGCGCTATCGCATGGTCGACTTCAAGCGGCGCAAGTTCGACGTGCCGGCGACGGTTGAGCGCATCGATTACGACCCGAACCGGACCGCGTTCATCGCGCTGATCCGCTATGCCGACGACGAGCTGGCCTATATTCTGGCGCCGCAGCGGCTGGGGATCGGCGACACCGTGGTGGCCGGCGAGCGGACCGACGTCAAGCCGGGCAACGCGATGCCGCTGAAGAACATCCCGATCGGCACGATCGTCCACAATGTCGAGCTGAAGGCCGGCAAGGGCGGCCAGATCGCACGGTCCGCCGGCACCTACGTCCAGATCGTCGGCCGCGACATTGCCTACGCCCAGCTCAAGCTCGGTTCGGGCGAGGTGCGGGTCGTGCGCGGCGAGTGCATGGCCACGGTCGGCGCGGTCTCCAATCCCGACCAGGCGAACATCAAGCTCGGCAAGGCCGGTCGCAAGCGCTGGCTGGGCAAGCGCCCGTCGGTGCGCGGCGTGGCGATGAACCCGATCGATCACCCGCACGGCGGCGGCGAGGGCCGCAGCTCCGGTGGCCGCCATCCGGTGACGCCGTGGGGCAAGCCGACCAAGGGCCGCAAGACCCGCAGCAACAAGGCGACGGATCGTCTGATCATCCGCCGCCGGCACAAGAAGTAGGAGATCCGCCCATGGCGCGATCTGTGTGGAAGGGGCCGTTCGTCGACGGCTATCTGCTGAAGAAGGCGGATGCGGCGCGGATCTCGGGGCGCAACGAGATCATCAAGATCTGGTCGCGTCGGTCGACCATCCTGCCGCAGTTCGTCGGCCTGACCTTCGGCGTCTACAACGGCCAGAAGTTCCTGCCGGTGCTGGTCACCGAGAACATGGTCGGCCACAAGTTCGGCGAGTTCGCGCCGACCCGGACCTATTACGGGCACGCCGCCGACAAGCGCGCGAGGCGGAGGTAGAGATGGGCAAGCCCGCGGCTACCCGGCGGCTCGCCGAAACCGAAGCGAAGGCGTTCGCCAAGCAGGTCCGGTCGAGTCCGCAGAAGCTGAACCTGCTGGCGCAGCTGATCCGCGGCAAGGACGCCGGCAGGGCGCTGGCCGATCTGACCTTCTCCAAGCGGCGCGTGGCCAGCGAGGTGAAGAAGGTGCTGCAGTCGGCGATCGCCAACGCGGAGAACAACCACCAGCTCGAGGTCGACCGCCTCTACGTCGCTGAGGCGTTCGTCGGCAAGGGCCTGGTCATGAAGCGATTTCGCGCCCGGGCACGGGGCCGTGTCGGAAGGATCCGGAAGCCCTGGTCCAACCTGACGGTGATCGTGCGCGAGCGTGAGGAGACGGCATAAGATGGGTCAGAAAGTCAATCCGATCGGCCTTCGGGTCGGCATCAACCGCACCTGGGATTCTCGCTGGTTCGCCACCAAGGACTACGCGGACCTGCTGCACGAGGATCTGACGATCCGCGATTTCCTCTACGGACGGTTGTCGCAGGCCGGGATCAGCCGCATCGTCATCGAGCGGCCGGCGAAGAAGGCGCGCATCACCATCCATACCGCGCGGCCCGGCGTGGTGATCGGTAAGAAGGGCGCCGACATCGAGCGGCTGCGCGTCCAGCTCGCCAAGATGACCGGCGGCGAGGTCAGCCTGAACATCGTCGAGATCCGCAAGCCGGAGACCGACGCCAAGCTGGTGGCGGAGAACATCGCCAGCCAGCTGGAGCGCCGGGTGGCGTTCCGTCGCGCGATGAAGCGCGCGGTGCAGAACGCCATGCGGCTCGGCGCCCAGGGCATCCGGATCAACTGCGGCGGCCGGCTGGGCGGGGCGGAGATAGCCCGCACCGAGTGGTACCGCGAGGGCCGGGTTCCGCTACACACTCTGCGCGCCGACGTCGACTACGGCCAGGCCACCGCGCTCACCACCTATGGCACCTGCGGCGTAAAGGTCTGGGTGTTCAAGGGCGAGATCATGGCGCACGACCCGATGGCCCAGGACAAGCGCCTCGCCGAGCAGGCCCCGGCGCGCTGACCGGGACCCGGGGGCAAGATCGAAGGTATCTGACCGATGCTTAGTCCAAAGCGCACGAAGTACCGCAAGGCGCACAAGGGCCGCGTGAAGGGCGTCGCCAAGGGGGGGACGGCGTTGAACTTCGGCGCCTATGGCCTGAAGGCGGTCGGCCCGGCGCGGATCACCGCGCGACAGATCGAGGCCGCCCGGCGCGCGATCACCCGCCATATCCGCCGCCAAGGGCGGGTGTGGATCCGCATCTTCCCGGATGTGCCGGTGTCGCAGAAGCCTGCCGAGGTCCGCATGGGCAAGGGCAAGGGATCGCCGGAGTACTGGATGTGCCGCGTCAAGCCTGGGCGGATCATGTTCGAGCTGGACGGCGTGCCCGGCGATCTGGCCAGGCGGGCGTTCGAGCTGGCCGCCGCTAAGCTGCCGATCGAGACCCGCTTCGTCGCCCGGCTGGGCGAGGAGGTCGAGGGATGAAGGGCGAGGATTTGCGCGCCAAGACGGCGGACGAGCTGAGCGACAACTTGCTGGCGCTGAAAAAGGAGCAGTTCAACCTGCGCTTCCAGCGGGCCAGCGGGCAGCTCGAGAACACCGCGCGCGTCCGCGAGGTGCGGCGCGACATCGCGCGCATCAAGACCATCGTGAACGAGCGGCGCCGCGGCGCCGCCTCCGCCAGTTAGTACCCACCATCATAGAAGGATGACACGTATGACGACCTTGCAGCCCCTTCGGCCAGGAGCGTGGTTCGCTGTGATGCAGCGCATCACGAGGACCGCGCGACGCCGCCCGAAGGGGCTGCAAGGTCGCCCGACGGGTCGTGTCCCGCGCCCGCCGGAGGGCGTCACCGCCGCTTGCCGATGCGCTGCATCGCCGGCGCGACGCTTCCTGCCCGGCGGGCGCGGGACACGATCATACGTATCATCCTTCTATGATGGTGGGTACTAGGAGGGCGAGCCATGTCGCGGCGCACACTTACGGGGAAGGTCGTCTCCGACAAGATGGACA
>JAZFQW010000060.1:0-8265 GCA_036445335.1 Alphaproteobacteria bacterium
CCGCCTAACATATGAGGTCGACGCCGGCGCGTCGGTCCGCCGCCGTGTCCTCGCTAGCCGGATGGCCCCGGTGTGGCGGATGCGCGATGGGTTGGCGCCAATTGATGCGGCGGGCGGCCCGGTCCGCCCCGCGTCCCGCGACGATCAGTTGCGTGAAGCCAAGGAGATGTTCAAGGTGCGAAACGGTTCAGCGTTTCAGTGTCATGACAGGCGAGCCGCGGGCGGACGGTCCGCCATGGCCGCCGACAACCCGCGATGGATCAAGGTGTCGGTGTGGCTGATGGCCGCCACCCTGGTCGCCGCCGTTCTGTCGCTGGCGTCGATCGCACGCGCCTCTACCGCGCCCGACAGCTTCGCCGATCTCGCCGAACAGCTGCTGCCGGCGGTCGTCAACATCTCGACCACCCAGACGGTCGGCGATCGTGGCGGCGCCGGCCCGGACATCCCGCAGTTCCCTCCGGGTTCGCCCTTCGAGGATTTCTTCAAGGATTTCTTCGACCGTCGTAACGAGGGCCGCGAGGGCCAGCCGCGGCGGTCCACGTCGTTGGGCTCGGGCTTCATCGTCGACTCCAGCGGCTACATCGTCACCAACAACCACGTGATCGAGGGCGCCGACGAGATCACCATCTTCCTGCACGACGATACCAATCTGCGGGCCGAATTGATCGGCACCGACGAGCGTACGGACATCGCCGTGCTGAAGGTCGAGCCGACGTCGCCGCTGCCGGCGGTGTCCTTCGGCAACAGCGAGCGGATGCGCGTCGGCGACTGGGTGATGGCCATCGGCAATCCGTTCGGCCTGGGCGGCACCGTCACCGCCGGCATCATCTCGGCCCGCCAGCGCGACATCAATGCCGGCCCCTACGACGATTTCATCCAGACAGACGCCTCGATCAACCGCGGCAATTCCGGCGGTCCGATGTTCAACCTCGACGGCGAGGTGATCGGCATCAACACGGCGATCTTCTCGCCGTCCGGCGGTTCGGTCGGCATCGGCTTCGCGATCCCCTCGGCGCTCGCCCGCAACGTCGTGGAGCAGATCATCGAGTTCGGCCGTACCCGGCGCGGCTGGCTGGGCGTGCGGATTCAGACGGTGACCGACGAGATCGCCGAAAGCCTGGGGCTCGACGACGCCCAGGGCGCGCTGGTCGCCAGCGTGACCGAGAAGGGACCGGCGGCCGACGCCGGCATCGAGGCGGGCGACGTGATCCTGCGCTTCGACAACGGTCCGGTGACCGAGATGCGCCGCCTGCCCAGGCTGGTCGCCGAGACCTCGGTCAACAAGGAGGTCGACGTCGTGGTCTGGCGGCGCGGCGCCCTGGTGACGCTCCAGGTCACGCTCGGCGAGCTGGAGGTCGCCGAGGAGGCCGGCCTGCTGGCGGCGGCCGCCAGCCCGACCGACGTCGCGCCGGAGAAGCAGGAGCTGGAGAATCTCGGCCTCACCCTGTCCGGCCTGACCGACGAGCTGACCCGCGAATACGGCCTGGACGCCAACGCCGAGGGCGTGGTGATCACCAAAGTGGTCCCCGGTAGCGTCGCCGAGGAGAAGGGTTTGAGCGCCGGCGAGGTGATCCTGGAGGTCGGGCAGGAAAGCGTCGTCAACCCGGACGACGTCGTGCGCATGGTGCAGGAGGCCCGCGACGCCGGTCGCCGGTCGGTGCTGCTGCTGATCGACCGTGACGGCGACCTGCGCTTCGTCGCGCTGAGCATTTTCGAAGGCTGACCCCGGCCGCAACCGCCGGTTCCAGGAAAGCAGGCGCCGCCCCGTAGGGCGGCGCTTCTTTTCTTGGCCGACCGCGGACCGCTTGCGGGCGGCCGCGACCCCTTTCTAGCCCGCACTTCTCCCAATGGCCGCGCAGACCGTGGCCAGTGTGAGAGATGCGGGCTAGACTTGTCGGCAGATGCCGACAAAGGGGGGAAGCATGTCCGATACCGTGAAATACGTGCTGGACGAGGACCGGATGCCGCGGCAGTGGTACAACCTGGTCGCCGACCTGCCGGTGCCGCCGGCGCCGCCGCTCCATCCCGGCACCCATCAGCCGATTGGCCCCGAGGCGCTGGAGCCGTTGTTCCCGATGGCGCTGATCGCCCAGGAGGTCAGCGCCGAGCGCTATATCGACATCCCGGACGAGGTCCGCGACATCTACCGGCAATGGCGGCCCACGCCGCTCTATCGCGCGCGGCGGCTGGAGCGCCACCTCGATACCCCGGCGCGCATCTACTACAAGTACGAAGGCGTCAGCCCGACCGGCAGCCACAAGCCCAACACCGCGGTGGCCCAGGCCTACTACAACAAAGAGGCCGGCGTGAAGCGGATCACCACCGAGACCGGCGCCGGCCAGTGGGGCTCGTCGCTGGCCTTCGCCGCGGCGCTGTTCGGGCTGGAGGTCGACGTCTACATGGTCAGGATCAGCTTCCAGCAGAAGCCGTACCGCCGCTCGTTGATGGAGAGCTATGGCGCGCGCTGCGTGGCGAGCCCGAGCGACGAGACCGAGGCCGGCCGCGCCATCCTGGCGACCAGCCCGAACAGCGCCGGCAGCCTGGGCATCGCGATCAGCGAGGCGGTGGAACAGGCGGCCAAGCGCGACGACACCAAATATTCCCTGGGCAGCGTGCTCAACCACGTCCTGCTGCACCAGACGGTGATCGGCCAGGAGGCGCTGGCGCAGATGGAGATGGCCGGCGATTTCCCCGACGTGGTCGTCGGCTGCACCGGCGGCGGCAGCAACTTCGCCGGCATGGCCTTCCCGTTCCTCGGCGCCGGGCTGCGCGACGGCAAGCAGGTTCGCGTCAAGGCGTGCGAGCCGGCCGCCTGCCCGTCGCTGACCCGTGGGCGGTTCGCCTACGACTTCGGCGACACCGCCGCCACCACGCCGCTGATGAAGATGCACACCCTGGGCTCGTCGTTCATGCCGCCCGGCTTCCACGCCGGCGGGCTGCGCTATCACGGCATGTCGCCGATGATCAGCCATCTGAAGGACCAGGACCTGCTGGAGGCGGTCGCCTACCAGCAGCTCGAATGCTTCGAGGCCGGGGTCGACTTCGCCCGCGTCGAGGGCATCCTGGCGGCGCCGGAGGCGACCCACGCGATCAAGGGCGCCTATGACGAGGCGCTGCGCTGCAAGGCGGCGGGGTCGGCCGAGGTGATCCTGTTCAACCTGTGCGGTCACGGCCATTTCGACATGCAGGCCTACACCGACTATTTCGCCGGCAAGCTGACCGACATCACCTACGACGAGAACGAGCTGCAGACGGCGCTCGACCAGCTCCCGTCGGTGGCGGCAGAATAGCCGGGGCACCGCGAGATAGAGGCGTTCCAGCGTTCGGGCGGCGACCGCCGGTGCGGGCTAGTCCGTAATAGTCGGCATCCGCCGGGAATTCTGGACGGCGCGGCTGCCCCAATCGGTGGTCAACCCGCGTCGATCTGGTCCCGGCGGTAGCCCTGTATGTACAACAGCGCGGTCAGGTCGGCGTGGTCGATGCGCGCCGGGGCGGCGGCGCGGACCGCCGGCTTGGCGTGGAAGGCGACGCCCAGCCCGGCGCGCTGCAGCATGGTCAGGTCGTTGGCGCCGTCACCGACCGCCAGCGAGTCGGCCGGCGGCAGGCGGCGCGCGGCGCACAGTCGGGTCAGCGCCGCCGCCTTGCCGTCGCGGTTCATCACCGGCTCGACGACGGCGCCGGTCAGCCGGCCTTCGGCGATCTCCAGCTCGTTGGCCTCGTCGTGGTCGAACCCCAGCCGGTCGCGGATCCGCCCGGTGAAATAGCGAAACCCGCCGGACACAAGCGCGGTGTACGCGCCGTCGGCCCGCATGATGCGGACCAGCGCCGCCGCCCCGGGCGTCGGCGCGACGCCGGCATAGACCCGGTCGAGCAGATCCGCCGGCGCGCCCTTCAGCAGCGCGACCCGCTCCAGCAGCGCCTGGCGAAAGTCGATCTCGCCGGCCATCGCGCGCGCGGTGATCGCCGCCACCGCGTCGCCGACCCCGGCGAGGGCGGCCAGCTCGTCCAGGCTCTCGCCTTCGATGATGGTCGAATCCATGTCGGCGACCAGCAGCCGCTTGCGCCGGCCCAGCGCAGGCTGGATCACCGCGTCGACCGGCGCGCCGCCGACTTCGTGATCCAGACGGCGCCGCACCGCCGCCTCGATCGAGGTTGTATCCGGACCGTCGAACGCGATATCGCAGGCGACACAAGGCGCCAGCCAGTCCGGCTCGGCGACGTCGGCGGCCAGTCCGGCGACGGCGTCGCGGACCGCCGCCACGGTCCCGGCGGCTAGCCCCGGCGCGCCGATCAGCGTCACGACGTTGGTCATGCGATAGAGTCCGGGCCGGTGTCGGAGCGGAGCGTGGAGTCATAGGAACGGCGGTGGCAAAACACAAGGCGCATGACCGGCGGGTGATCGTCGTCGGCGGGCCGACGGCCAGCGGCAAGTCGGCGCTGGCGCTCGACCTGGCCGAGGCGCTGGACGGCGTCGTCGTCAACGCCGACAGCATGCAGGTCTACAGCGACCTGTCGGTGCTGACCGCCCGGCCGGGCGCGGCCGACTTGGTGCGCGCGCCGCACCGGCTCTACGGCGTGCTGGACGGCGCCGAGCGCTGTTCCGCGGCGCGTTGGCGCGGCCTGGCGGCGGCCGCGATCGACGCGGTGCTGGCCGCCGGCCGGTGGCCGATCGTGGTCGGCGGCACCGGTCTCTACCTGCGAGCGCTAACCGCCGGCCTGTCGGCGATTCCGGTGGTGCCGGCGGCGGTGCGGACCGACGCGGCGGCGCTGCACAAGGCCCTGGGCGGGGCGGCGTTCCACCGGGCGCTGGCCGAGCGCGACCCGGCGATGGCGGCGCGCCTCCATCCCGGCGACACCCAGCGGCTGGTGCGCGCCTGGGAGGTGTTGGCGGCGACCGGCCGGTCGCTCGCCGACTGGCAGGGCGACGGCGTCGCCGGCCGACCCGGCGGGCTGGCGTTCGACGCCATCGTGCTGACGCCGCCGCGCGCCGCGCTCTATGCCGCGTGCGACCGTCGCTTCGCGGCGATGGTCGAGCGCGGCGCGGTCGACGAGGCGCGGGCGCTGCTGGCGCGCCGGCTCGACCCGCGCCTGCCGGTGATGAAGGCGCTGGGGGTGCGCGAGTTGGCGCGCTACCTGGCCGGCGAGGGCGACCTGGAAACCGCCGTCGGCGCGGCGCAGCAGGCGACCCGACGCTATGCCAAGCGCCAGCTCACCTGGTTCCGCAACCAGGTCCTGGCGGCCGACCGGTGCCATACGATCGATGCGCAATATTCAAAAAGTTTGGCGGCCGAAATCTTGTCGATTGTTCGAAGATAGCCGTTGACGTTGCCAGGCATCCCGTCTAGCGTGCCGTACCCCGGCCCCGGCCGGGGGTCTTTTTGAGTCCGCAATGTCAAGGGGTTACACCCGGGTTCGGGGCAATTCGCAACAGGGTCCATTCGAAGGTAGATAATAGAAATGTCCGACCAACAGCTGACCGGGGCCGAACTCGTCCTGAAGGCCCTGGTGGACCAGGACGTGGACGTTATTTTCGGGTATCCGGGCGGCGCGGTGCTGCCGCTCTACGATGCGCTGTTCAAGCAGAACGCGATCCGGCACATCCTGGTACGGCACGAACAGGGTGCCGTGCACGCCGCCGAGGGGTACGCCCGTTCCACCGGCAAGGTCGGCGTCGTCCTCGTGACGTCGGGACCCGGCGCCACCAACGCCGTGACCGGCCTGACCGACGCGTTGATGGACAGCGTGCCGGTGGTCTGCCTGACCGGTCAGGTGCCGACCCACCTGATCGGCAACGACGCGTTCCAGGAATGCGACACCACCGGAATCACCCGGCCGTGCACCAAGCACAACTACCTGGTGAAGGACGTCGACCTGATGGCCCGCACCATCCACGAGGCGTTCTACGTGGCGCGCAGCGGCCGGCCCGGCCCGGTCGTCGTCGACTTGCCGAAGGACATCCAATTCGAGTCGGGACGGTACGAGCCGCCGGCCGAGATCGAGCACAAGAGCTACCGGCCGAGGGTGAATCCCGAGCGGCGGCGGGTCGAGGAGGCGGTGGCGCTGATTGCCGGCGCAAAGCGGCCGATCTTCTACACCGGTGGCGGCATCATCAATGCCGGGCCGAAGGCGTCGGCGCTGTTGCGCGAGCTGGTCGAGCTGACCGGCTATCCTGCCACCAGCACGCTGATGGGTCTGGGCGCGTTGCCGGCGTCGGACCGGCGCTTCCTCGGCATGCTCGGGATGCACGGCACCTACGAGGCCAACCTGGCGATGTACCATTGCGACGTGATGATCAATCTCGGCGCGCGGTTCGACGACCGGGTGACCGGCAAGCTGACCGACTTCTCGCCGGGGTCGAAGAAGATCCACGTCGACATCGACCCCAGCTCGATCAACAAGAACGTGCCAGTCGACGTGCCGGTGGTCGGCGACGCCGCGGTGGTGCTGGAGGCCATGCTCGGCCTGCTCAGGCAGCGCGGCTTCAAGCGCGACGGCAAGGCGCTCGATGCCTGGTGGGCGCGGATCGACCAATGGCGCGCGCGGGACTGCCTGCGCTTCCACCAGGACATGGCCGAGGGCGCCGTCATCAAGCCGCAACACGCGATCAAGCGGCTGGCCGAGCTGACCGCCGGGCGCGACGACGTGTTCATCACCACCGAGGTCGGCCAGCACCAGATGTGGGCGGCCCAGTTCATCCCGTTCGAACAGCCCAACCGGTGGATGACCTCGGGCGGGCTGGGCACCATGGGCTACGGCCTGCCCGCCGCCATCGGCGTGCAGATCGCCCACCCCGAGGCGCTGGTCATCGATGTCGCCGGCGAGGCGTCGATCATGATGAACATCCAGGAGATGGCGACCGCGGCGCAATACCGGCTGCCGGTCAAGCTGTTCATCATAAACAACTTCTGGATGGGCATGGTGCGCCAGTGGCAGGAGCTGCTGCACGGCGGGCGCTATTCGCAGAGCTATTCCGAGGCGCTGCCCGACTTCGTCAAGCTGGCCGACGCGTTTGGCTGGGTCGGCCTGCGCGCCACCGAGGTGTCGCAGGTCGACGACGTGATCGGCGAGATGATCGCGTCGGACCGGCCGGTGATCGTCGACGTGCAGGTCGAGAAGGCGGAGAACTGCTTCCCGATGATCCCCGGCGGCCACGCCCACAACGACATGCTGCTGGGCCCGGAGGAGCGGACCGAGCAGCGGGCCTCGGAAAACGGCATGGTCCTGGTCTAGGGCGCGCTCGCCCGTGCTTGAGCGTCGGTGCGCACCGGCGTCCCGACCGGTCGTCTGACCTCCACCCCTTGCCCCGCGGAATCGCGCCATGCCGCCCAGAGACGATCCCATCGAACAGCACACCATCTCGGTGCTGGTGGCCAACGAGCCGGGCGTGCTGGCCCGGGTGATCGGCCTGTTCTCGGGCCGCGGCTACAACATCGAGAGCCTGACCGTCGCCGAGGTCGACCGCGTCAACGCCCAGTCGCGCATCACCCTGGTGACCTCGGGCACGCCGATGATCATCGAGCAGATCAAGGCCCAGCTCGACCGGCTGGTGCCTGTGCACACGGTCAACGACCTCACCATGGAGGGCCCGTTCGTCGAGCGCGAGCTGGCGCTGATCAAGGTCAACAGCACCGGCGAAAGGCGCATCGAGGCGCTGCGCATCGCCGACATCTTCCGCGCCCGGGTGGTAGACTCGACGACCGAGAGCTTCACCTTCGAGATCACCGGCTCGCCGGAAAAGATCGACGCCTTCATCGGCCTGATGAAGCCGCTGGGCTTCAACGCTATCAGCCGCACCGGCGTCGCCGCCATCGCTCGCGGCGAGGGCGGCGTGCTGGGGACGGATTAGCGGCCCCGCGGGCGGCGGGGGCGGATGAGCAACGAGCATGAAGAAAGGACAGTCCGCCATGCGCGTCTATTACGATCGCGACGCCGACGTGAACCTGATCAAGACCAAGAAGGTCGCCATCGTCGGCTACGGCAGCCAGGGCCACGCCCACGCCGCCAACCTGCGCGACAGCGGGGCGAAGGAGGTGCGCGTCGCGCTCAGGCCCGACTCGGCGACGGTCAAGAAGGCGGAAGCCGCCGGCTTCGAGGTCGCCAGCCCGGCCGAGGTGGCGAAATGGGCCGACGTCGTCATGATGGTGACGCCGGACGAGCTGCAGGCCGACATCTACAACGCCCAGATCGCGCCGAACCTCAAAGACGGTGCGGCGATCGCCTTCGCCCACGGCCTCAACATCCATTTCAGCCTGATCGAACCGCGCC
>JAZFQW010000061.1:0-3209 GCA_036445335.1 Alphaproteobacteria bacterium
CCATGGCAGGAGCGCGATCCGCGAAACCGCCGCCAACGTGCCGCCTGAATCCTCGATCACGCCCCCTGTCCGCATTTCTTCGCCGTGGGGCAGCAGGCTCGGCTGCGCAGCGTTGCGCCAGAGCACGGTCGGGGGATTCCGATCTTCTGCCGACCGAGGAACGAGGCTGTCAAAGTCAACCGTCCATCCCACAACGCCTTTGTGGGATATTTGTGGGAAATCTGCCGACCATGTCGGCTTACACCTTGATTTTCCTGGTGACCCCTACGGGATTCGAACCCGTGTTGCCGCCGTGAAAGGGCGGTGTCCTAGGCCTCTAGACGAAGGGGTCGATGCGGCGGGCCGGCAGACAATTAATGGCCACACGGTGCAAAATCAAGCGCTATCGCCGCGCCATACGAGGGCCGCGTCGTCGATCCGGAACTGCGCCCGCTCCTTGCCGTTCCAGCGGTCGAGCCGCAGCGACCCGGCGACGTAGAGCGGCGCCCCGTCGGTCCGCAGCAGCGCCTGCCCGACGGCGCTGTCCAGCGCGCGGAAGGCGATCGCCCGCACCCGGCCGCCGTCGGCCCCGGTCAGCACGCAGCTGACATGGTTGGCGCCGACGACCCTGGCCGCCACCGGCCGCGCCGCGGTCAGCACGAAGCGCGGTTCGGCGTTGCCGGCGCCGAACGGGCCGAGCCGGGCCAGCGTCGCCGCCAGGTCCGGCGTCGCAGCGGCGACCGCCAGCGTGCCGTCGAGCGCCATCCGCGCGACCGGCGGGCCGCCGGTCCGGGCGCCGACATGGTCGCCCAGGAAGGCGCCGAGCTCGGTCAGCCGCGCGGCCTCCAGGGTGAAGCCGGCGGCCATCGGGTGGCCGCCGCCGCTCAGCAGCAGGCCGGCGCGGCGCGCCTCGACCACCGCGGCGCCGAGGTCGACACCCGGCACCGAGCGGCCGGACGCCCTGCCGACCGCGCCGTCCAGCGCCACCACGCAGACCGGCCGATGGTACTGGTCCTTCAGGCGCCCGGCGACGATGCCGATGACGCCGGGATGCCAGCCCTCGCCGGCCACCAGCGCCACCGGACCGGGATCGCCGGCGGCGTCGAGCCGGTCGATCGCCTGGCGCAGCACCGCCGCCTCGATCGCCTTGCGGTCGTCGTTGTGGCCGTCAAGCAGCGCGGCGATCCGGGCGGCCTCGTGGCGGTCGTCGGTGGCGAGCAGCCGCGCCCCCAGATCGGCGCGGCCGATGCGGCCGCCGGCGTTGACCCGCGGTCCCAGCGTGAATCCCAGGTGATAGGCGTCGATCCGCTCGGCGACGCCGGCGACGTCGGCCAGCGCCGCCAGCCCGGCGTTGCCGCGCCGCGCCAGCACTTTCAGCCCCTGCGCCACCAGCGCGCGGTTCAGCCCGGTCAGCGGCACCACGTCGCAGACCGTGCCGAGCGCCACCAGGTCGAGCAGCGTCAGCAGGTCCGGCCCGCGCCCGGCGAAGGCGCCGTCCCGGCGCAGCACCCGGTTGACCGCCACCAGGGTCAGGTAGGCGACGCCGCAGGCGGCGAGCTGGCCGAGACCGCTGTCGTCGTCCAGCCGGTTCGGATTGACAACCGCATGGGCCGGCGGCAACCGCGCCTCGGCGGCGTGGTGGTCGATCACGATCACGTCGAGCCCGGCGGCCTCCGCCGCCTGAAGCGGCTCGAACGCGGCGGTGCCGCAATCCACCGCGATCACCAGCCCGGCGCCATCGGCCTGCAGGCGCAACAGCGCCGGCGCCGACGGGCCGTAGCCCTCGGTGACCCGGTCGGGGACGTACAGCAGCGGCGCCGACCCGATGCCGCGCAGAAAGCGCAGCAACAGCGCCGCGGCGGTGGCGCCATCGGCGTCGTAGTCGGCGAACACGGCGATCGTCTCGCCACCGCGCACCGCCGCGGCGATCCTCGCCGCCGCCCGGTCCATGTCGGTGAGCACCGAGGGATCGGGCATCAGGCGGCGCAGGGTCGGGTTCAGGTGGTCCGCCGCCTGCTCCGGCGCGACCCCGCGGCCGGCCAGGATGCGGCCGACCAGCTCCGGCAGGCCGAGGCGCTGGGCAAGCGCCCGCGACACCCGCTCGTCGACGGCCCTCGCCTGCCAGCGGCGGCCGCCGAGCGACCGCTCGACGCCCAGAAATGCGTCGGCGCCGGCGCCGGCCGATTCGGGTGTCGTCGATGCGATGGCCACGGCCATGTCGGTGGCACCTGTGGTATCGGCAAGGGACCCGCCCGGCGTCGGCGGGCCCGGCCGGTCGGCGCGATGGCCGCGGAAGCGGGTCGCCACCGGCGGGTTCGCCCGTAGACTGTTAGCCGGTTTGGCGGCGAAAGAAAACCGCATGGCGCAACAGGTGACCCGGTCGACGTCATAGTGCTCGAGATGGGCGTCGTCGAGCCTGCCCACTGTGCCGCATCGTGCCCGCACTTCTCACATTGGCTCCGGCCTCGGGCCGGGCCATGGCGGCTGCCGGCGGCATCGGCGCCGTGCCGGCCCTCGCGCCGGAGTCACAACCGCAGCGCCGATTCCCAGATCGCCCTGTATCGCGGCGGCAATTCGGTCTCGAACAACTCGTAGTCGCATCGATGCGCCCGGCACCGGAACAGCCACCACTCGTCAACGCCGTCCTCGATGTCGAAGAACTGCATCAGGTGCGGTCCGGTCTGGCCATGTGGCGCCGGAACGCGGGTCTCGGTCACAGCGTCGACCGAATGGCCCATGCCCGGCAGACGGTATTCGATCACGGTTTCCCACGCGTCGTGATCGGCCGCGTAGGTGAACTCGAAGACCGTGCCAACCTGGTCTGCATTGAAATCGAAGACGGAGAGAAAGATCGTGGGCTCGCAATACTTGCAGCTTTGAAACCGGATGAAGATCGTGCTGTCCGAAGGATCGGGGCCGAACTGGGTCACCGCATGCACAGCGCCCTCGAAGAAATTTCCCGCCGACGAGACGCGATACCCGTCGCCGGCCCAGCGAAACAGGAACACCGCCAGATAGTCGTTGTGGTCGAGACAGCGCCCGTCGACGAAACTGGACGGCAGCCAGCAGGTCTCGTGCTTCATTCCATAGAAGACCAGAAGCGCGCGTTCGCCGTCGCCCTTCACGTCGAGCACGAGGAATCCGACCAACCCTGCCGCGTCGAGCGACGGCGGCCCTTGCTACCGGTCCCGGGGCGCGAAGCCGGTCTTGCGGGCGAAGTTGTGGCGCGC
>JAZFQW010000062.1:0-7227 GCA_036445335.1 Alphaproteobacteria bacterium
CCACAAGATGCCGCTGGACAGGATCAACGACGCCTTCGACCTGATGCACGAGGGCAAATCGATTCGCGGCGTCATCGTGTACTAGTACCCACCATCATGGATGGATGACACGTATGACGGCCTTGCAGCCCCTTCGGCCAGGAGCGTGGTCCGCGGTGATGCAGCGCATCACAAGGGCCGCGCGACGCCGTCCGAAGGGACCGCAAGGCCGCCCGGTGGGTCGCGTCCCGCGACCGCCGGAGGGCGTCAACGCCGCTTGCCGATGCGCTGCATCGCCGGCGCGACGTTTCCTGCCCGGCGGTCGCGGGACGCGATCATACGTATCATCCTTCTATGATAGTGGGTACTAGGGCGGGTTTCGTCGTGACGCTCACCACCGTCAGCGAGCAGAATTGCTTCGGCGGCGTGCAGGGCTTCTACGAACACGGCAGCGCGGTGACCGGGACGACGATGTGCTTCGCCGTGTTTCGCCCGGCGCAGTCGGAGACCGGCGACGTGCCGGTGCTGACCTATCTGGCGGGCCTGACCTGCACCGAGGAGACCTTCACCATCAAGGCCGGCGCCCAGCGCCTCGCCGCTTCCCACGGCATCCTGCTGGTGGCGCCGGATACCAGCCCGCGCGGCGCCGGCATCGCCGGCGAGGACGACGACTGGGACTTCGGCACCGGTGCCGGGTTCTACCTCGACGCCACCGCCGAGCCGTGGTCGCGGCACTACCGCATGTACAGCTACGTCACCGACGAGCTGCCGGCGCTGATCGCCGAGTCGTTCGCGGCCGACCCGGGCCGGCAGGGTATCTTCGGCCACTCGATGGGCGGCCACGGCGCGCTGACCATTGCGCTCAAGAACCCCGACCGCTACCGCTCGGTGTCCGCCTTCGCGCCGATTTCCGCTCCGCTGGAGTGCCCGTGGGGGCAGAAGGCGTTCCTCGGCTACCTCGGCGGCGACGATGCGGCGGCGCGGCATTACGACGCCACCGCGCTGCTGGAGGACGGAGCGCGGTTCGGCGGCACCATCCTGGTCGACCAGGGCGACGCCGACCCGTTCCTCCACCGCGAGCTCAAGCCCGAGCGGCTGGAGGCGGCGTGCCGCGCCGCCGGCCAGCCGCTGGACCTCCGCCACCACCCCGGCTACGACCACAGCTACTACTTCATCGCCAGCTTCATCGCCGACCATATGGCCCACCACGCCGAGGCGCTGTGCGGGTGAGGGGCGGTCTCAGTACCTGTGAAAGATTCGGTCAGTCGGCGAGGGTGAACAGCTCCTGGGGCTCGCGCAGGCCGCGCAAGGCGTGGAAGCCGAGCGAGACGAGCTCGCCGTGGCAGCCGCAGGCGACCGCGTGGAAACTGCCGGAGATCAGCAGCTTGCGGCCGAGCGGCCGGCACAGCGCCTGGATGCGGCTGGCCTCGTTGACCGCCGGCCCGATGACCGTGAAGTCGAGCCGGTCGCGGCTGCCGATATTGCCGTACAGGACCTCGCCTAGGTTCAGCGCCAGGCCGAAGTCGGTCACCGGCTTGCCGGCCGCCTTGCGGTCTGAGTTGAAGCTGGGAAACGTCTCGCACAGCTCGGCCGCGGCCTTCAGCGCGTTGCGGCACACCATCTCGTCGTCGCGTTGGGTGAGGTCGAAGGTGGCGAGGAACCCGTCGCCCATGAATTTTAGGATCTGGCCGTGGTTGTCGTGGACCGGGCGCGCCATGGCGTCGAGATAGTCGTCGAGCAGCTCGACCAGCGCGTCGCGTGGCACCGTGTCGGAGAGCCGGGTGAAGCCGCGCAGGTCGCAGAACCAGATCACCGCCCTGATCGTCTCGACCGATCCGCGCTCGATCTCGCCGGTGAGGACGCGATAGCCGGCGTCCTCGATCTCGCCGGTGAGGACGCGATAGCCGGCGTCCTTGCCCAAGTAGACCCCGAGCACCGTCTCGGCGACGTCGTAGGTCGAGCGCGATTTTACCGCCATCGCCAGGTAGGGCAGTGCCGCGATGACCTGCCCCAACTGGCCGTCGTCGAAGCCCTCGGGCCGGTCGGTGGCGCAGGAGAAGAAGATGCCGTTGAACACGCCGACCAGGCGTCCGTACGAGAGGCCGTCGAAATCGGCGCGCGCCGCCGCCGATGGATCGTACGGCAGCAGATGCGCCGCATAATCGGTCATGCCTTCGTCACGCAACTCTTCGAGGATCGGAAACTCCGGCGGCTCGCCGGTGTCGAGCCGCCGGCGCAGCGACAGCACGCGCGTCGTGGCCATGTGCTGGATCGGGCTTTGCTTCAGTGCGTCGTATTGCTGCGCGGTCCGCTCGCGGAGAATATGTTGGGCGGTGCTGTCCCCGGGCCGCCAGACGAAGGTGCGCGCGCCGTAGCGGGGATGCAGCGTGGCCATCCCCATGCTCGCCCGCTCGACGGGGAACCCTGCATCGTGGATCCACTTGCAGAAACCGGCGAACTGATCGTCGAGCGGCAGGCCGCGCATGCCGCGCGCGATGATCCACTCCGCGAAGTCGTCGAGGTCGAGCGGTTGTCGCGGTTTGGCGGTGGGTTTGGCCGCGATCATGGCCATTCTCCTTGCATACGGTTCGCCGCTCCGGCCGGTCGGCCAGCGCGCAGTCCTTTACCCGAGTCCTATCCCAGCGGCCCGGCGATCCCAAGCGCGACATGCCCGTCGTGTCGTCGTAGACTCGGCCAATCCCGGACCCACGCCGCGGGAGTGGACAATGGGCAGCATGACCAAAGACGTCCGCAAGTTCATCTACGACCGCCTCGGCGAGACGGCCGCGCCGCCTGTGCTCGAGGAGATCATGACCGCCTTCGCTCTCGACCGCCGGCAGGCGCGCGAGGTCGTCGCCGGCATCGCCGAGGCCAAGCAGGTCGTCCTGCTGCCGGGCACCGACCGCATCCTGATGGCGCACCCGTTCTCGGCGGTTGCGACCCCGTTTCGCGTGACCCGCGGCGACGGCAAGCGCTACTTCGCCAACTGTTCCTGGGACTCGATCGCCATGCACGTCATGTTCGACGCCGAGATCTGGATCGACTCCTATTGCCACCACTGCGGCGCGCGCATCGAGATCGAGCTGGACGACGGGGAGGTCGTGGCCGCGAGTCCCGAGCACACGATCGTGTATCTCGGCCTACCCGCAGCGAAGTGGTGGCAGGATGTCGTCCATGCCTGCTCCAACACCATGCTGTTCTTCGCGTCGACGGAGCATCTCAAGGACTGGATCTCCGAGAATGCCATCGCGTCTCCCGGCGAGGCCCTCAGCGTGCAGACGACCATCGCGCTCAGCCGGCCGATCTATTCCGGCAAGCTCGACCTTGACTACCAGCGTCCTGGCCCCGACGCGCTGCGCGCCCACTTCGCGTCGCTGGGCCTGACCGGCCCCTTCTGGGCGATCTGAGACGAGCCGGTTCCGGGGCGTGGAAACGGCAGCCGCGGGCCGCCAGCCGCCACTGTCCCGTACCGTCACCCTCCCGCCGGCACGCCGTCGCGGAAGACGATCATGCGGCCTCGGTCCATCACCTGCCAGGGCTCGTGCTCGGTCAGCGGGCGGGTGGTGATGACGGTGACGATGTCGCGCGGCGTGGTCTCGTGGGCGAAGTCGACCGTCATCTCGGTGTCGATCAGGCTCGCCTCGCCGAACGGCGCGCGCCGGGTCAGCCAGGCCAGGTCGGTGCTGCAATGGCAGAACAGGTGGTGCGAGTCGCACAGCATCATGTTGAAAGTGCCGCAGGCGCTCAGCGCCGCCGCCAGCTCGCCGACCAGGCGCCGCAGCGTCCGGTCGGACTTCGGCGGTGCCGGATAACGGCTGCGGATCCGGTCGAGCATCCAGCAGAACGCGTGCTCGCTGTCGGTCGTGCCGATCGGCCTGTAGAACCCGAGCGGCCAGTCCTTCACCCCCTTCAGCCGGCCGTTGTGGGCGAACGCCCAGCTGCGACCCCACAGCTCGCGGGTGAACGGATGGGTGTTCTCCAGGCAGACTCGGCCGTTGGTCGCCTTGCGGATGTGGCAGATGACGTTGAGGCTCTTCAGCGAGTGGGTCCGCACCAGGTCGGCGATCTCCGACTCGCAGCCGGGCACGGGGTCGTGGAAGGTCCGGCAGCCGCGCCCCTGATAGAACGCGATGCCCCAGCCGTCGCGATGCGGCCCGGTCCGACCGCCGCGCTGGATCAGCCCGGAGAAGCTGAACCGGATGTCGGTCGGGACGTTGCAGTTCATGCCCAGCAGTTCGCACATGACCGTGGAGTCTAGCCTGCACTGCTCACGCTGGCCACGGTCTGCGCGGCGCGATGCCGTCGCATCGGTGCCGCACAGACGCGTCGCGGAGCGACATCGCTTTCTGCCGGGCACTCCCTTCCTCGTCGTCGGCCGGCCGTCCGACGCCACTCGCGGGCGCCCGGCCGGCGTCGGTCGGGTCAGATCGGCCGGCCGCTCACGACCAGCAACCGGCGGTCGCCGTCCTCCAGCGCGGCGCAAGTCAGTCTGCCGGTGGCGAAGGCGCCGGTGTCGATGCCGATGCGGTTGGTCAGCAATTGCGGTTGCCGGACCGGCGTGTGGCCGTGCACGACGACCCAGGGATGCGCCGTCCGGTCGTCGAGGAATTCCTGGCGGATCCAATACAGGTCCTGGCGCGACTGCGATTCCAGCGCGACGCCCGGGCGAATGCCGGCGTGGACGAACAGGTACCCGCCTTCGAGGTGGTACGGCTTCAGCGCGTTCAGAAAATCGCGGTGGTGGTCCGGCATCGCCTGGTCCAGGGCGGCCCGGATCCGGTCGGCCATGGCGCCGAACGGCAGCGACATGTCGACCGGGATGCCATAGCTGGACAGCGTGTCGCGTCCGCCGTTCTGCAGCCAGGCCATCATCATCCCGGCGGTCTGCCCGGACCCGACATCGTCGTCCGCCAGCGCGGTCAGCATCATGTCCTCGTGATTACCGGCCAGGTAGACGGTCTCGAAGCCGTCGCCGAACAACGTCGCGCCGCCCGTCGCCAACAGCTCGATCACGTCGCGCGACCGGCTGCCGCGGTCGACATAGTCGCCCAGATAGACCACCACCGCACGGTTGACCGGCCGCGCCTCGGCGTCACGGCGGATCTCGCCATGCAACTCCTCCAGCAAGGGCATCTGCCCGTGGATGTCGCCGACCGCGTAGACGCGGGTTCCCGGCGGCGCATGGCCATACGGCACGGTGTCCTGTCGGTCGGTCATTTGGCACAGATCCGCAACACGCCGTCGTCTTACCGTCGATTGCCCGGCATGGCCAGTGTGAGAAGTGCGCTGGCCCACATGTTTTCGCGCGCAGCGTGGCCGGCATGGGACGGCCGGGCCGGCGATTCGGCGCCGAATGCGCGCCGCCATCGTGATCCCACCGGGCCGCGGCGCGCCGTTTGTTGAACATTAGGCCGATTCGGGCTAGGAACGGCGCCACGCGGCGCACCGGCCGCGGCCTGTTCAATCCACTGGAGCCGACGATGACCGATGCGACAACGCGATCGCGCATGGACAAGCAGAACGACAAGGCGGAAAAGACCGACGCCGGCGCGATGGTCGCCCAACTGCTGTTCGACGCGCGCACCGTCCTGATCTTCGGCGAGATCTCGCAGAAAGTCGCCAAGGAAGTGGTCGCCCAGCTGCTGGCCATGGCCGAAAAGGGCGATGCGCCGATCCGGCTGATCATCAGCTCGCAGGGCGGCCACGTCGAGGCCGGCGACACCATCCACGACATGATCGGGTTCATCAAGCCGACGGTGAAGATGATCGGCACCGGCTGGGTCGCCAGCGCCGGCGCGCACATCTTCCTGGGCGCGGTGAAGGAAGACCGCTATTGCCTGCCCAACACCCGGTTCCTGTTGCACCAGCCGATGGGCGGGGTCGGCGGCCCGGCGGCCGATATCGCCATCGAGGCCCGCGAGATCGTCAAGATGCGCCGGCGGATCAACGAAATCATCGCGCGGGAGACCGGCCAGAAAATCGAAAAAGTCGAAAAGGACACCGATCGTAATTTCTGGATGACCGCCGAAGAGGCCAAGGAATACGGCCTGGTCACCCACATCATCGACGCGGTCGACCAGATCGACTGACGGCGGGTTAGACTAGGCGTTTCCCGACGACGGCGGCGATCGCGGCGTGCCGGTCCGCCGCGGCGCTGGCGAGATGCGCGCGGCTCTTGGCGTAGCTCGCCGCCAGATCGGGGTCGGTGATGCTCTTCAGGTTGATGTCGACGTTGATCAGCACCGCGGCGACGGCGGCGTTCAAAATCGTCGCGCCGGCCATGACGTCGCTCATGACGCCGGCATTGGCAACTGTCGCCGTCTGGCGCGCAATATCCAGCGCCTCCAGCGCCGACTGGGCGGCGTTCAGGGGCACCTCGGTCGCCGCGGCGGCGGCCCGCGAAATCGCCGTCCGCCGCGTCGTCTTCTGCTCGTCGCTCTCCTTGGGCAGCTTGAGCGTGGCCATGTAGGCGTCGAACACGGCGATGTCGGCGTCGGCATGGCCGCTGATCTCGTCCAACAGGCGTTCGCCCGATTCGACAAGCGGATGGATCGCGTCGGCGCGCTCCGGCTTGCGGGCGCTGATGCGCAGCGCCATCAATACCAGCCCGATGCCGATGGCGGCGCTCACCATCGCCGCCGACCCGCCGCCCGGCGTGGCGGCGTCGCTGGCCGCCCGGTCGCGGAAATCGGCCAGGGTCCAGTCCCAGACGCTGCCGGTCATCGGTGTCTCCCGACTCGCCCTTGGAGTTCGATCGCCCTCAGCAGGTTGTGAAAGACCAGCGTCGTGGTCAGCGGGCCGACCCCGCCGGGCACCGGGCTCAGCGCCGCCGCCTTGGCGGCGACCCCGTCCGCCGCGACGTCGCCGACGATCCGCTGTCCGCCGGCACCGTCGTCGACCACGTTGATCCCGGCATCGATGACGATCTGCCCGGATGCCAGATGGGCCGCGGTGATCAGCCCTGGCCGGCCGGCGGCGACGAACACGAAGTCGCACGGCGCGATCGCCGCGGCAAGGTCGGGGGTCTTGGTGTGGCACACGGTGACCGTCGCGTCGCGATTGATCAGCATCGCGATCAACGCCCGGCCGACCGACCGGCCGCGGCCGACCACGACGGCGCGCCGGCCGGCCAGCGGCGCGGCGCTTTCGGCCAGGCGGATGCAGGCCAGCGGTGTCGCCGGGGCGATCGCCGCGGCCTCGTTGCCGGCGGCGATCAGCCCGAGATTGACCGGCGTGAGCCCGTCGACA
>JAZFQW010000063.1:0-2670 GCA_036445335.1 Alphaproteobacteria bacterium
GGACGGCGCGCCGGCGAACAGCCGGCGATGGACCAGCTGCACGCCGGCATAGACATACGGCGCGACCTGATTCTCCGCGCGCCACGCCAGCCGGCCCAGCGGGTCGAGCAGGAAGTCGCCCATGCCCTCCATGCCGGCCGCCCTGGGCGCCGACATCACCAGCAGCAGCCCGTCCATGCGACGATCGTCCCAGGCGTCGGCGAGGCGGTCGAGCGCCGGCGTCGGCCCGTCGAGCCACAGCGCGTCGGCGTTCGCCACGAAGAACGGCGCGCGCTGCCGTCCCGGCGCCAGATGGCGCAGTGCGTTGACGACGCCGCCCCCGACGCCGAGCAACTCGGCCTCGCAGCAGATGCGCAGCGGCGGGTCGCCGCGCCCGGCGAGATGGCGCTGCAGCCGGTCGGCCAGGTGATGGGCGTTGACCACTGCCTCGGCGATGCCGAACGCCGCCAGCCGGTCCAGAACCCGGTCGATCAGCGCCCGGCCGGCGATGTCGACCAGCGGCTTGGGCACGCTGTCGGTCAGCGGCCGCATGCGCGTGCCCAGGCCCGCCGCCAGCACCATGGCGCGGTTTGGCCGCGGCGGCGCGGTCCCGGTCATCCGGCCACCACGGGATCGCCGAGACCGGCCAGCCGGCCGGCCCAGGCGCCGCAGCCCGCGAGCGTCGCCACCCGCGTGCCCGGGGCGGCGCCGAACGCCAATGTCATCTCCAGACGGTCCGCCGGCAACAGGCCACCCAGCCGGTCGGGCCATTCGACCAGGACGATGCCGCCGGCCGTCGCGTCGTCCCAGCCGAGCTCGACCACATCGTCCGGTGCGGAGATACGGTACAGGTCGAAATGCCACAGGGTGCCGGCCGGCAGGTCGTAGGCCTGGACCAGCGTGAAGGTCGGGCTGGGCACCTCGATCGCGGCGCCGGCGGCGGCGCGGATCACCGCACGCGCCAGCGTCGTCTTGCCGGCGCCCAGATCGCCCGCCAGCGCGACCACGTCGCCCGGTGCCAGGCACGCCGCCAGCCGGCCGGCAAGCGCCCGCGTCGCCGCCTCGTCTGCCAGCGCCAGGGTGATCGCCGGCACGGTCGACGCCGCGCCGGTCTGTCGGGTCCGGGTCATGCGGCAACGATTGTCGGGATCGCGGCGCCGCGCCGCAAGGGCCGAAATCGAGGTCCGGCGGTTGATTGCGGCCCGATAAACAGTCATGTACCTATGCGCCGCGAGAGGGGTCTCGGAAATCACAGGGTCACGCCAAGGAACCGCCCATGTCCGCAACGCCGCACCGCACCGACATCGCCATCATCGGCGCCGGCCCGGTCGGCCTGTTCGGCGTCTTCGAGTGCGGCATGCTGCGCATGCGCTGCCACGTGATCGACGCGCTGGGCGTGCCGGGTGGCCAGTGCGCCGCGCTCTATCCGGAAAAGCCGATATACGACATCCCGGGCTTCCCGGTTATCGAGGCGTCGGCGCTGGTCGACCGGCTGGAGGAGCAGGCCAGGCCGTTCGAGCCGGTCTACCATCTGGGCCAGCGGGTCGAGACCCTGACGCCGCGGGACGGCGGCGGGTGGCGGCTGGAGACGTCGACCGGCACGCGCATCGACGCCCGCGCCATCGTCATCGCCGCCGGGGTCGGCGCGTTCGGCCCGAACCGGCCGCCGCTGGCCGGGATCGAGGGCTACGAGGGCGCCAGCGTGCATTACCTGGTCAAACGGCGCGAGGACTTCCGTGGCAAGCGCGTGGTCATCGCCGGCGGCGGCGACAGCGCGCTGGACTGGGCGATCATCCTGGCGGACATCGCCGACCAGGTGATGGTCGTGCACCGCAGGGCGAAATTCCGCGGCGCGCCGGACAGCGTCGCCAAGCTGCACGCGCTGGCCGACGCCGGCCGGGTCGAGCTGGTGGTGCCGTACCAGCTGGCCGGGCTGGACGGCGACGGCACACGGCTCTCCGCTGTGATCGTGGCCACGCTCGACGGCGACCGGCGGCGGCTCGAGGCCGACGCGCTGCTGCCGTTTTTCGGCCTGTCGATGAATCTCGGGCCGATCGCCGAGTGGGGGCTCAACCTAGACCACAACCACATCGTCATCGACCCGTCGACCAGCGCCACCAACGTCCCCGGCATCTACGCCATCGGCGACATCGCGAGCTATCCCAACAAGCTGAAGCTGATCCTGTCGGGCTTCGCCGAGGCCGCGATGGCGGCGCACAATATGTTCCCCCTGGTCCACGCCGGCGAGGTGCTGCACTTCGAATACTCGACCACCAAGGGCATCCCCAGCGCGGCGTAGGGTGCGGCGACGGCGTAGCCGCGGATCCAGATGCCGATCCCGGACCGTCGCCGTGCGGACTCTAGCCCGCACTTCTCATACTGGCCGCGGTCTGCGTCGCGTCCGGGCGGTCCGAGCCGTCAGGAGAAGGCCGAAGAGCTAGCAACGCTATGGTCGAGGCCTTCGACGCCGCGGGCGGGCCGCCCGGGCGCGACCCGGAGGGCGACGCTGTCGCGCCGACAGGGGGCGTCACGCCGCTTGCCCGATGGATAAGCATCGCGCCGCGCGGCGTTCCTGCCCTATCGGCGCGACAGCGCCGCGCAGACCGTGGCCAGTATGAGAAGTGCGGGCTAGATGTGCGTTCCATGAGGGTTGTTCACCGGGGCTGAGTCCTGGAAGCTGATTGTTGGCAG
>JAZFQW010000064.1:0-2722 GCA_036445335.1 Alphaproteobacteria bacterium
TTCGTCTCCGATCGGCGCATAGAGCGGGTGCCGCCTTGTCGCCCTGAGTTATAGTTGCAGTATTACTATGCCAATCATTTGATTTTGTATTACAACAGTATTATCCTTTTCTAAATTTTCGTATTTATTTCAAAAGCACGGTGTTGACTCGGTCATATCGGCATTCACGTTTACAATTGAGCAGATCGTCAGGCCATTCTCGGTTTGGACATCGAGATACAAACCTAAACATGATGTAGAACAAATATGGGAGGTGATCAAATTAGATATACAGCTAATTTCCACCCTGCAATCGATGCTTAGTATAACCATTCTGGCCCATTTCCTCGTTGCCCTCCGCTGGTAGTTCAAGAGAGACTAAGTGGCAGGCTGGTGCGGTCAGTCTGCCGCGTCCTCCGGCCCCTGGACCTTGGCCGCCAGGGCGGCCTCCAGGTAGGCGTCGATGTCGCCGTCCAGCACGCCCTGGGCGTTGCCCTTCTCGACGCCGGTACGCAGGTCCTTGACCATCTGGTAGGGCTGCAGCACGTAGCTGCGGATCTGGTGGCCCCAGCCGATGTCGGTCTTGGCGTCGGCCTCGGCCTGGGCCGCCGCCTCGCGCCGCTGCAGCTCCGCCTCGTAGATCCGCGCGCGCAGCATGTCCATCGCCTGCGCCCGGTTGCGGTGCTGCGAGCGGTCGTTCTGGCACTGCACGACGATGCCGCTGGGAATGTGGGTGATGCGCACCGCGCTGTCGGTCTTGTTGACGTGCTGGCCGCCGGCGCCCGAGGCGCGGTAGGTGTCGACCCGCAGGTCCTTGTCCGCGATCGACACCTCGATCGTGTCGTCGATCACCGGCGACACGCCGACCGAGGCGAAGCTGGTGTGGCGCCGCGCCTGGCTGTCGAACGGGCTGATCCGCACCAGCCGGTGCACGCCGGATTCGGTCTTCAGCCAGCCATAGGCGTTGGCGCCCTTGACCTGGATGGCGGCGGACTTGATGCCGGCCTCGTCGCCCGCGCTCTCCTCCAGCCAGTCGACCTTGTAGCGGTGCGCCTCGGCCCAGCGGACATACATCCGCAGCAGCATCTGCGCCCAGTCCTGCGCCTCGGTGCCGCCGGCCCCGGCATTGACCTGCAGGTAGCAGTCGTTGCCGTCGGCCTCGCCCGACAGCAGGCTCTCCAGCCGTTTCTTGGCGGCGTGCCGGCGCAGGCGTTCGAGCGTCGCGGCGGCGTCCTCGACGACCTCCCGGTCGCCCTCGGCCTCGCCCAGCTCGATCAGCTCGACGGTGTCGTCGAGGTCGCGCTCCAGCGCGCGGTAGTCGCCGAGCGCCTGGTCGAGATGGGTGCGCTCGCGCATCAGCCGCTGGGCGCGGCCGGGGTCGGCCCACAGCTCGGGGTCTTCCGCCAGGGCGTTCAGCTCGGCGAGCCGGTCGGCGCTGGCCTCCAGGTCAAAGGGACCTCCTCAGCAGCGCCAACGACCGCCTGATGTCGTCGACCTCCGCTTGCATCTCGGCGCGCATGGCGCTGCTCCTCGGCGGACAGGGTTGAAGCGTGCTCGACTGCCGATTTATACCAAGGATCGCTGATAGTGATCCTTGGTCTAAATCGGTTCGCCGCGGCTAGTAAAGCCCGCCGGTGCCGGTTGTCGCGCTCGGCTGGGCGGCGCCAAAGGGCGTTGTCGTCCCGCCGCCGGGGCCGGCGAACGACGACCGGGTCGGCTCGGTGCCGGGGCGGAACGCCTCCCAGATGCCGGGCGCGCCGGGCAGCACCGGCTGGCCGTTCGCCGGATCGACGCGCACCAGCCGCACGCCGGGTGGGCTGCGGAACGGCGGGATTTCCTCGCCGGCCCGCGCCGCGGCCAGGGAGGCGCCGAAGATCGGCGCGGCGACGCTGGAGCCGGTCTCGCGGTCACCCAGCGTGCGCGGGTTGTCGAATCCGGCGAACACGCCGACCGCCAGGTCGGGCGAGAAGCCGACGAACCAGGTGTCGAAGGAATCGTTGGTGGTGCCGGTCTTGCCGCCCAGCGGAAGGCCCAGCGGCCGCAGCCGCCGCCCGGTGCCGCGTTGGATCACGCCCTCCAGCATCGACACCATCTGGTAGACCGTCACCGGATCGGCGATCTGCGCCCGCTCGTCGGGAAGGGCCGGCGCCGACTGGCCGGCCCAGGTGACGTTGCCGCACTCCAGGCAGGCGCGCCGGTCGTGGCGGAAGATCGTGCGTCCGGTGCGGTCCTGGATGCGGTCGATGAAGGTCGGCGCGATCTCGCGGCCGCCGTTGACCAGCATCGCGAAGGCGGTGGTCAACTGCAGCGGGGTCACCTCGATCGCCCCCAGCGCCGCCGAATAATACAGTGGCATGTCCTCGAAGAGGTGGAAGGCTCGCGCGACGTCCCGCACCGGTTCCAGGCCGATCTCCTGGAGCAGCCGCACGGTGACCAGGTTGCGCGACTTCTCGATGCCGACGCGCAACGGCACCGGCCCCAGCGACCTGCCGGAATAGTTCTCCGGCCGGTACAGGTCCTGCCCCGGTCCCAGGTCGATCGCCAGCGGCGAGTCGAGCAGGATCGTGGCCGGGGTGTAGCCGCGGTCGAGCGCCGCCAGATAGACGAACGGTTTGAACGCCGAGCCGGGCTGCCGAGCCGCCTGGGTGGCCCGGTTGAACTCGCTCATCTGGAAGCTGTATCCGCCGGTCATGGCGACGACCCGCCCGGTGTGGGGGTCCATGGCGATCACCGCGCCCTGGAT
>JAZFQW010000065.1:0-4290 GCA_036445335.1 Alphaproteobacteria bacterium
GCCAGCGCAAGCTCGCGAACCAAATGGCCGCCGCCGCAGCCGAGATCGAGAACAGCCTGTCCGGATTCAACCGCGAGCGCCGCGAAGACCGCCATGCGCCTCGCGATGCCCTCGGGCCCCTCGGCAACCTTGCGCTGCCACAGACCGATATCGCCGCCGAAATCCAAGGGCGCCTCCTTTAGGACCTATCCCCATATAGCTCGCTGCGTGTGGTGCAGGTTAGCTGAGTTCACCGGGTGTTTCGAGCCGTAGAACGGTTCGCGCCGATGTCTCCTTCGGGTCATCTTTCCCCGTAGCGAGCCAGCCTGAGGAACGGCTGGTTTCTGGGAAATCAAACGCGGCGCGTTTTAAGGCATCTGACAGCGCCAGGCCATTCCGGGACACTTCGGGCTACCTAAATCTGCTTCGCGCGTCCTGCGGATGTGTTTCTGTGTCAACGGCGGAGCAATAAGGGACCACCGGGTGGAGTGCGCTCCTGCGAGTGGACAGGATCAGGCTGCAGATCTGACCGTCTGCCGGGCGTCGCCACGTCGACCGGCGCGCCGCGGTCGGCGGATGCGAACAGCGCGTCGAGCACCCGCACCGCCTGCAGCGCGTCGGCGTAGGGTTGGACGAACGGTCGGGCGGTCAGCACCGCGTCGGCGAAATGCAGGATCTCGTCGCGAAGGTCGCCGACGATGCGGTCGTTGACCTCGGGCCAGAGATGGGTGTCGGCGCCGCTCGGCCCGTCGTCGGTGATTACCTGGAATCCCTGGTCGCGCACATCCAGCCACGCCGCCGAGCGGGTGCCGACCACTTCGAAGGCGGCCCAATAGCCCGCCGGCAGGCCGTTGGGCCAGATCCAGCTGTAATCCAGCATGCCGATCGCGCCGTTGGCGAAATTGACGACGGCATACAGGGCGTTCTCGTTGCCGGTCGCCAGCTTCTCCACCTTCTGGGCATAGACGCGGGTGATCGGCGACCGGCAGATCCACTGCATCGCGTCGACGTCGTGCACGCCCATGTAGAACAGGATCGACGACGCCGATCCCAGGCGCAGGGCGACGTCGCGGATCGAATTGCGCTTGGCGCGCAGGTGGACCGGCTCGCCCAGGGTCGCGGGATCGGCGGCGGCGTGGAGCTGCACGTATCTCGGGTCGAAGCGCAGGATGTGGCCGACCATCAGGCGCACGCCGGCATCTTCCACCGCGCGGGCAATTGTCGTCGCGTCGGCGGCGCTGTGTGCCATCGGCTTTTCCAGCAGGATCGCCTTGCCGGCCGCCGCCGCGGCGACCGCCGGCTCGACGTGGCGCCGGTCGGGCGTGCAGATGCTGACCGCGTCGATGTCGTCGCGCGCCAGCAGCTCGCGATAGTCGGCATGGAAGGCGGCGCCGAGCCGCTTCGCGACGTCGCCGCCCAGCGCCGCGTCGGTGTCGGCCACCGCGACCAACCGCGTGTTCGGCAGCTCGTGATGGATGCGCGCGTGCCGGCCGCCGAAGAAGCCGAGCCCGATGACGCCCGTGCGCAGTCTCTCCATGGTCATGGCGGTGTCTCCAGGGTCACGTCATCGGCCAGCCGGCGAAGTCGCGGACGAAGGCCAGCAGCTCCTCGACGCAGGCGGCGAGGATCGCCTCGCCCTTGTCCCGGCTCGCCAGCGACGGATCGCCGAACGTGCCGGTCGGCGACAGCGCCTTGAAGTCGGCGTAGGCGCGAACCCGCGGCGCGGCGAACAAGTCGGTGGCGAGATATGCCGACGGGGCCCGCGGGTAATGGGTCGTCGCCTGCTCCATGCGCACCAGCTCGGGGTACGCCGCCAGCATCAGCGAGGTCTCGAACTCGCCGGCGTGGCCCATGCCGCCGGGTTCGGAGTCGCGGAACTCGGCGGTGCGGCCGGCGACCAAGTGGAAATAGGTCGCGGCGGCGACGCGGGCGCGGCCGTGCCATTTCTCGCCGACCCGGCAAGCGGCGACGTCGATCGACGCGACGTTGCCGCCGTGGCCGTTCAGCAGTAGGACGCGGCGCACGCCCTGACGCAGCAGCGACTCGGCGATGTCGCACAGCACCGCGATGAACGGCTCGGAGCCCAGCGTGACGGTTCCGGCGAACGCCATATGGTGCGGCGAATATCCGTACCAGAGCGGCGGCAGAACCAGCACCCGCGGCGACCCCTCGGCCGCCTCGGCGGCGCGCAGCGACACCAGGTGCGCCGCCATCGCGTCGCATCCGACCGGGATGTGCCCGCCATGCTGTTCGACCGACCCGACCGGCACGACGACCACCGGATCCGCCGCGATGGCGGTGGCTAGGTCGGGTCCGGTATTTTCTTCCCATCGCGGCCGCATCAATCGTCTCGCTTTCGGCCCGGCGTCGGGTCAGCCGACGTCCAGGCATATGGTCTTCAGGTCGGTCATCTCCTTGAGCGTATGCGTCCCGCCCAGGCGCCCGATACCGCTGCGTTTGCCCGACATGCCGCCGAACGGGATATGCAGTTCCCAGTAATTGCTGGTGTCGTTGACGTTGACGATGCCCGTGCGGATGCCCTCGGCGACCCTGAAGGCGCGCGTTAGGTCGCGGGTGAAGACGCTTGCGACCAGGCCAAGCGCGTTGCGATTGGCGATGTCGATGATGTCGTCGTCGCGCTCGACTCGGATCAACGGGACCACGGGCCCGAAGGTCTCTTCCCGGTTCAGCAGGCAGTCGAGCGGCAGGTCGGTCAGCACGGTCGGCTCGACGAACAGCGTGCTGCCCAGGTCGCGGCGGGTGCCGCCGCCGAACAGCACTCGGCCGCCGCGCTCGACGCCGTCGGCGACGTGGCGCGCCACCTTGGCGGCGACCGCGTCGTTGTTGAGCGGCCCCATCGTGGTGTCGGCGCCGAACGGGTCGCCGAGGCGGACCTCGCCGGCGGCCCCGACCATGCGCTCGGCGAAGGCCTCGTGCACGGCGGCGCTGACCAGCACCCGCTCGGACGAAGAGCACACCTGGCCGGCGTTGACGAAGCAGCCGACCGCCGTGGCCCGCGCCGCCGCCTCCAGATCGGCGTCGTCCAGCACGATGACCGGACCGTTGCCGCCCATCTCCAGCAGCAGCGGCTTGCCAGCGGCGCGCCGGGCGATGGCCACGCCGGTCTCGGCGCTGCCGGTGAAGCCGACCGCGTCGGTGCCGGGATGGCCGACGATCTCGTCGCCGACGACCGGCCCCTCGCCGGTCACCAGGTTGACGGCGCCGGGCGGCACCCCGGCCTGTTCGATGCATTCCATCAGACGGACGGCGCACACCGAGGTCGTCGGCGCCGGCACCCACACGATGGCGTTACCGGCCGCCAGCCCCGGCGCGAGATACTCGATCGGGATGTTGAATGGAAAGTTCCAGGGGGTGATGACGGCGTAGACGCCGCGCGGCTGGCGCAGCGTGAAGACCCGCTTGCCGGGGTCCTCGACCGGGATGCTCTCCCCCGTCAGCCACTTGACGTGTTCCGCGGCGTTGCGAAAGCCCTCGATCGCCTTGGCGACCTCGAACCGCGCCTCGGTGCGAAACGGCTTGCCCTGATCCTCGCTCAGGGTCCGCGCGAGGTCGTCCTGGCGGGCGGCCATGACGTCGGCGATGGCCAGGCACAGGCGCGAGCGGTCCCAGACCGATAGGCGCGCCAGGACCGGCTGCGCCGCGCGCGCCGCGGCGATCGCCGCACGGGCGTCTTTGCGCGTGCCACGCGCCAGCGTCGCGAAGACCTCACCGGTCGCCGGGTTGACCGCGTCGAACCGGCCACCGTCCTCCGCCTCGACCCAATCCCCGCCGATGCACATCCGCAACTGGTCCGGGGTGGCCGCCCGGTTCGGTGGATTCTGTTGCACGGCACGTCCCCCAATGGTTCCCAGGGCGGCCTGTGGGGGGAGCGGCAGGCCAACGACATTGTTCAACACGCTGACCTTATGGTAAACAACTATTCCCGCAAAATTTCGCAAAGCGTGCCGGGCCGCGGAGCCGCGGTGGTCGCGGCTCCGTCGGCGCAACCCGAGGGAGGAGGCACCATGGCGTTTCCGAAGACATTATCCAGCGCAGCGGTCGCGGTGGCGGCGGCGACGGCGCTGGGCGCCGCCGCGCCGCCGGCGGCCACGGCGGAAGAGATCACCCTGGAATTCGTCGTCTGGAACTATTCGCTGGACACAATCCAGGACAACATCGCGATATTCGAGGAGCTCAATCCCGATATCAAGATCAACCTGACCGACTACACCTGGCTGGACTACCACGATACGATGGTGCTGCGCTTTCGCGGCAACACACGGACCGACGTCGTCTATGGCGGCCAGGACT
>JAZFQW010000066.1:0-6012 GCA_036445335.1 Alphaproteobacteria bacterium
ACGAGGCGTGGAACGCGGATCCGGTAGCGCACCAGGAAATCCGACCCCAACAGGAAGAACAGCAGCAGCCCCTGGAAGACGCCGGTCACCGCCTGGGGCAACCCGACCACCACCTGGGCGTTCTCGCCGCCGATGTAGGACAGCGCCATCAGCAGCCCCGACAGGATGATGCCGAGCGGATGCAGCCGGCCCAGGAAGGCGACGATGATCGCCGTGAAGCCATAGCCGGGCGAGATCACCGGAATGATCTGTCCGATCGGGCCGGCGACCTCGAACGTCCCGGCCAGCCCGGCGAGGCCGCCGCTGAGCAGCAGGCAGAACCAGATGACGTAGGTGCGGTTGAACCCCGCGAAGCGCGCCGCCGCCGGCGCCAGACCGACCACGCGGACCTGAAAGCCGACGATGGTGAAGCTCATCAGCACCCACGCCGCGACCGCGACCAGCAGCGCGACGATGGCGCCGAGATGCAGCCGCGTGCCCTCGATGACGATAGGCAGCAGGGCGGAGTCGGAGAACAAGCGCGACTGCGGGAAGTTGAATCCCATCGGGTCCTTCCATGGCCCGAAGACCAGCGCGCTGAGGAACAGCGTCGCCACGTAGGTCAGCATCAGGCTGGTCAGGATCTCGTTGACGTCGAACCGCGTCTTCAGGAAGGCGGGGATCGCCGCGTAGGCCATGCCGCCGAGGATGCCGGCGAGGCACATCAGCGGCAGGATCCACACCCCGGCATCGCCCCAGAAGGCAAGCGCCACGCCGCCGCCGGCGATGGCGCCGAAGGTCAGTTGGCCTTCCGCCCCGATGTTCCACACGTTGGCGCGGAAGCCGACCGCCAAACCGACGCCGATGATGATCAACGGCGCCGCCTTCAGCATCAGCTCGCTGAGCCCATAGGCCGACAGCAGCGGCGACACGAAGAAGTGGTAGAGCCCCGCGAACGGGTCGAAGCCCATCACCAGGAAGATGAAGAACCCGGCGACGACCGTCAGCAGCACCGCCAGCACAGGTGTCGCGTACATCAGCCCGCGGGAGACCTCTCGCCGCGGTTCGATCTTAAGCAGCATGGACTTGTCCTCCCTCCTGAGGCGCCGTCTCGTCGTCGAGCCCTTGGATGCCGCCCATCAGCAGGCCGATCTCGTCGATCGACGCCTCGGCGGTGACCAGCGATCTGGACAGGACACCGACATTGATCACCGCCAGCCGATCGGTGATCGCCAGCAGTTCGTCCAGGTCCTGCGAGATCACGACGATCGCCGTGCCCTCGCTGGCGAGGTCGGCGAGCGCTTGGTGAATTGTCGCCGCCGCGCCGGCGTCGACGCCCCATGTCGGCTGCGAGACCACCAGCACGCCGGGTTTCTGCAGGATCTCCCGGCCGACGACGAACTTCTGCAGGTTGCCGCCGGACAGGCTGCCCGCCGCCGACGCCGTGCCGGGCGTGCGCACGTCGAAGTCCTTCACCACCGTTTCGGCGAACCGGCGGGCTTCGGCGCCCTTGATGAAGATCGACGCCAGCAGGTTCATCCGGTGGTGCCCGCTCAACACCCCGTTCTCGACCAGGCTCATGCCGGGCACCGCGGCGTGGCCGTTGCGCTCTTCCGGAATACAACAGACGCCGCGCTGCCGCCGTTTGCCGGCCGTCAGAGCGCCGACCGGCTCGCCGTCGATGACGATGGCCTCGGACCGATTGGCCAGGCGTTCGCCGGACAGGGCGAGCAGAAGCTCGTTCTGGCCGTTGCCGGCGACGCCGGCGATGCCCAGGACCTCGCCGGCCCGCACCTCGATCGAGACGTTTTTCAGGGCGATGCCGTGCAGGTCCTCGGCCGGCAGGTCGAGGCCCTCGACTACAATCCGCGGCTCGCCGAAGTTGCTGCCGGCGCGGCGGGTCACCGATTTCAGCTCCTCCCCGATCATACGCTGCGCCATGGTCTTGGCGGTCTCGACGTTTGGGTCGCATTCGTCGACCACTTTGCCGCCCCGCAAGATCGTCGCGTGATGGCACAGCGCTTTGATCTCTTGGAGCTTGTGGCTGATGTATAGGATCGAGCAGCCTTCCGACGCAAGCTGGCGCAGGGTCTCGAACAAGCGCTCGACCTCCTGCGGCGTCAGCACCGAAGTCGGCTCGTCCATGATCAGCAGCTTGGGTGTCTGCAGCAGGCAGCGGACGATCTCGATGCGCTGCCGCTCGCCGACCGACAGCGTGTAGACGTCGCGGTGCGGATGGAGCGGCAGTCCATACTGGTGCGACACCTCCTCCACACGCTCGGCAAGCGCGGGCAAGTCGCCAGGCTCGTCCATGCCGAGCGCGATGTTCTCCAGCACGGTCAACGCCTCGAACAGCGAGAAATGCTGGAAGACCATGCCGATGCCGAGCTGCCGGGCGGTGCGCGGGTCGTTGACCGTGACCTGCTGGCCGTTCCACGAGATCGTGCCCTCGTCGGGGTGCAGCACGCCGTAGATCATCTTGACCAGCGTGCTCTTGCCGGCGCCGTTTTCGCCCAGCAGCGCGTGGATCTCCCCCGGCGCCACGGCGAAGTCCACATGGTCGTTTGCGAGGACCCCGGGAAACCGCTTGGTGACACCCTTGACCTCCAGACGCGGTGGAGAGTTCTTGACGTCGTCACTCATTTGACCGCTTCCCTCCTGTGACTATCCTCTACGGGTTCGACGCACAACCGCTCCTGTCGGCCAAGGGCCTGGACGATCTCCGCCGTTACCAGCGCCGCGATCACCGCCGGCCGCTTGTCGATGACGCCGGCGTCGCCGATCGGACTGACCAGCCGGTCGAGCGCCCGAGCGTCGCCGCCGCGGGCGCAGAACCAGCGCTCGAAGCGCCGCCGCTTGGTGCGCGAGCCGATCAGGCCGACATAGGCCAGGTCGTCGCGCAGCAGCGCCGCCTCGGTGATCGCGTAATCGAGCGCGTGGCTGTGCGTCATCACGACCACGGCCGCGCCTTGGTCGGCGCGATCGACTGTGTCCGCCGCGCCGCCGGCGTCGACGTCGACACCGTCGCCGACCTCGGGCGGGAACGCCTCCGGCCGCGCGTCGGACCACAGCACGCGGACCGGCAGCGGCGCCAGCGCGCGGACCAGCGCCTTGCCGACATGGCCCGCGCCGAACACCACGATCTGGGGCTCGGCCTGCCTCTCCTGCGTCTCCGTCGCCGCCAGCCCCGCAAGCGCCGCCGCGTCGGCGCGGTCCAGGCGCAACACGACATGGCCGCCGCAGCACTGGCCGACCGCGGGGCCCAGCGGCATGTCGAAGGTTCCAATGGTTTCGCCGGCCGCGATCATGGCGCGGGCGCGCCCGATGGCCTCCCATTCCAGGCGGCCGCCGCCGATCGTGCCGTGGATCGTTTCCGCCGCGACCGCCATCCGCGTGCCGGCCGCCCGCGGCGTCGAGCCGCGCGCGTCGGCGACGGTCACCAGCACGACCGGCTCGCCCGCCGCGACCAGGCGTTCGACCTCGGCTGCGATCCGCTCGGTCATGCCGCCGCTCCGCGCGAGTCGCCGCCGGCCTTGAGCCGTTCGATCGTCATCAGCACCCGTTCCGGGGTTGCCGGCGCGTCGAGCCGCGGGCAGACCCGATGATCCGCCAGGCTGGCGATCGCGTCGGAGATCGCGTGCAGGACGCTGATGGCCAGCATCAAGGGCGGCTCGCCGACCGCCTTGGAGTGGTAGATCGTGTCCTCGCGGTTGCGCCCGTTCTGCAAGATCTGCACATTGAACTCGCGCGGCCGGTCGCCGCAAGCGGGGATCTTGTAGGTGCTGGGCGCATGGGTCCTCAGCCGCCCGCTGTCGTCCCACCACAGCTCCTCGGTGGTCAGCCAGCCCATGCCCTGCACGAAGCCACCTTCGATCTGACCCTCGTCGAGCGCCGGATTGAGCGAGTCGCCGACGTCGTGGAGGATGTCGACGCGCTCGACCTTGTACTCGCCGGTCAGCGTGTCGACGGTGACCTCGGCGCAGGCGGCGCCGTAGGCGAAATAATAGAACGGTCGGCCACGGCCGGTGGCGCGGTCCCAGTGCACCTTCGGGGTCTTGTAGAAGCCGGTCGACGACAGCGAGATCCGCGCCATGTAGGCCTGGTTCACGAGATCGGTGAACGCGACCTCCTGATTGCCAATACGCACCCGGCCGGGCATGAACTCGATCTGCTCGCGCGGCACGCTCCAGTTGTCGGCCGCGAAGTCGACCAGCCGGCCCTTGATCGTGCGCGCCGCGGCCCGAGCCGCCTGGCCGTTCAGGTCGGAACCCGACGATGCGGCGGTGGCCGACGTGTTGGGCACCTTGCCGGTCGTCGTGGCGGTGATCCTGACCCGGTCGATGTCGACCTGGAACTCCTCCGCCACGACCTGGGCGACCTTGGTGTAGAGGCCCTGGCCCATCTCGGTGCCGCCGTGGTTCAGATGGATGCTGCCGTCGTTGTAGACGTGCACCAGCGCGCCGGCCTGGTTATAGAAGGTGGCGGTGAACGAGATGCCGAACTTTACCGGCGTCAGCGCGAGCCCGCGTTTCAGCACGCGCGACTCGCGATTGTATGCGCGGATCGCCTCGCGCCGGGCCCAGTACCCGCTGGTCTCCTCCAGCGCCTCGATGATCTCGCCGGCGATGTTGTCCTCAACCGTCTGGTGGTAGGGCGTGACGTTGCGGTCGTCGGTGCCGTAGAGGTTGAGCTTGCGGATCTCCAACGGGTCCTTGCCGGTGGCGAACGCGATCTCCTCGATCAGGCGCTCGCCGCCGACCATGCCCTGCGGCCCGCCGAACCCGCGGAACGCCGTGTTCGACACCGTGTTGGTCTTCAGCGGCTCCGACACCAGGCGGACATCGGGATAGAAGTAGCAATTGTCGGCGTGGAACAGCGACCGGTCGGTCACCGGCCCGGACAGATCGGACGACCAGCCGCAGCGCGCGGCGAATGTCATGTCGACGGCTTGGATGCGCCCGTCGTCGTCGAAGCCGGCTTGGTAATCGACCAAGAAATCGTGGCGCTTGCCGGTGATGATCATGTCGTCGTCGCGGTCGGGGCGCGCCTTGGCCGCGCGGCCGGTCCGCTTGGCCACCAGCGCGGCGACCGCGGCGAAGCCGTTGCCCTGAGTCTCCTTGCCGCCGAACGCGCCGCCCATGCGTCGGATCTCGACCGTGACCGCGTTCGACGGCACGCCCAGCACCGTCGAGACCATATGCTGGATCTCGCTCGGATGCTGGGTCGACGAGATCACCGTGACCTCGTCGTCCTCGCCGGGGATCGCCAGGGCGATCTGCCCCTCGAGGTAGAAATGGTCCTGGCCGCCTATGTCCATGCGGCCGGAAATCCGCCGCGGCGCCCGTTTCAGCGCCGCCGCCGCGTCGCCGCGGGCGAGCGTCAGCGGGTCCGTCACCAGGATTCCGGTCCGCTTGGCGGCCTCGATCGACAGCACCGGCTCCAGCGGCTCGTACTCGACGACCGCCGCCTGCGCGGCGCGCCGGGCCAGGTCGCGGGTGCGGGCCGCGACCGCGAAGATCGGCTGGCCGACGAACTCGACCAGGTCGGTCGCCAGAACCGGCTCGTCGTGGCGGTGGGTCGGGCTGATGTCATTCACGCCCGGGATGTCCGCCGCGGTGAGCACCAGTTCCACGCCCTCGGCCGCTTCGACCGGTGCCAGATCGACCCTGGCGATGCGGGCATGGGCCTGGGTGCTGATGCCGAAATAAACGTGCAGCATGCCGGCCGGCTCCGGCATGTCGTCGATATAGACCGCCTGCCCCGACACGTGCTTGTGCCCGCTGTCGTGCCGCCGCGATGCGTGCACCGCCCCTTCGATCTTGTCAGGCATGTGCCAGCCTCCGGTCGCCCACCATTCGCGTTTCCGCCTGCGCGTCGGTCGTCTCGACGTACAGCCGCATGAGCAGATTCTTCGACACCCGCAAACGATAGTCCGCGCTGGCGCGCCAGTCGGTGATCGGCTGGAAGTCCGTCTCCAGCGCGTCCATCGCGCCCAGGACGGTTTCTTCCGTCCAGGCCGATCCGATCAACCGC
>JAZFQW010000067.1:0-2909 GCA_036445335.1 Alphaproteobacteria bacterium
CAAAGGGCGGCGCCATGACGCTTTGATATTCATGACCGCTGGGCGTGATGACCTGATAGTTCCCGAGGTTCGCGTCAATGAGATTGGATTGCCGGCCGCGCCCGGCCACGATCCCCACGTTCCACAAGCTGTGGAACAGGCGCAGTAACGGCAGGTTCTGGCCGGCGTCGCAGGCACGCAGGTCGACCCAAGCACCGCCGGCGAACTTCGGCCCAAGGCGGCTCAGAGTTGGTTGGTGGGTGCCGAAATTGTTGATGGTGACCCAACTCGGTCCGAACTGTACGCCATGCTCGTTGCCATGCACCTGTATGTGCAACAGCGACAGCGAGCGCGTGCCGAGTTCACACAGCACGTTGTGAACGAAGGTCTGTATGTTCTGAAACGTAACTTCACCAATTGTCGTCGCGCATTCGACCCAACCGACAGTGTCGGTGTCTTCGATGGCGATTATTTCCGCACCCAATCCGCTCATGATTTTCTCCAGTTCAATTCTCTGTTGATGCCCATCTCGGCCAAAAAAAGGGCACATCTGCCCGCCGCGTCGACCAAAGATCCGAATGCCAATCTCGCTGCCCGTCTACACTCTAGCGCAGGCGGAATTCTAGCGACGTGACCACCGTCACACCTGGGCGCGAGCCCGCTTGGCGGTCACAGCCAACCGTCTGGCGACCCGGCGCGCGACCTGCCATCATCCCCTGCCATGACAGACCGGCCGGACCACGCGACCGCGGCACCCGCGCACGGCGGCGACCTGGACCGGGCGGCGGCACGGTTTGCGCGCCGAGACGACTGGATCGACCTGTCGACCGGGATCAATCCGTGGCCCTATCCGGTGCCGGCGCTGACCGACGCGGTGTGGCGGCGGCTGCCGGCGGCGGCGGCGCTCGACGATCTGTGCGCGGCGGCGGCGGTCCGGTATGGCGCGCCCGCGGCCGGCTGCGTCACCGCTGCACCCGGGTCGCAGGCACTGATCCACCTGCTGCCCCGGCTGCGGCCGCGGTGCCAGGTCGCGGTCGTCGAGCCGACCTATGGCGAGCACGCGCCGGCCTGGCGCGCGGCGGGTCACGACGTCGTGGCGGTGGCCGGGCCGGACGTCGCCGAGTGCGACGTCATCGTCGCGTCGAACCCCAACAACCCGGACGGCGCCCGCTTGTCGCCGGACGCGCTGAACCGGGTGGCCGACCGGCTGGCGGAGCGCGGCGGGCTGCTGGTGGTGGACGAGGCGTTCGCCGACCTGGCGCCGGCGCTCAGCCTGGCGGGCGGCGTCGACCGCCCCGGCCGTATCGTCCTGCGCTCGTTCGGCAAGTTCTACGGCCTGGCCGGACTCAGGCTGGGCTTCGCCCTGGCCGACCCGGCGACGGCGCGGACGATCCGCGCGGCGCTGGGCGCCTGGCCGGTCAGCGGCCCGGCGATGGTGATCGGCACCGCTGCCCTGGCCGACGCGGACTGGGCCGACAAGACCCGCCGGCGGCTGGACCGCGCCGGCGCGTCGCTGCGCGCCACCCTGTCCGGCGCGGGCCTGGAGATCGTCGGCGGCACCGACCTGTTCACCCTGGCCGCCGGCCCGTCGGCGGCCGACGTGTTCGAGCGGCTGGGGCGCGCCGGCATCTACGTGCGCGCCTTCCCCGACCACCCGACCTGGCTGCGCTTCGGCCTGCCGCCCGACCCCGCCGCCGCGGTGCGGCTGTCGGATGCCCTGCGGCCGGCTTGACCGCGTCGCGCGGCGATCGAAAATCCTCCTTCGCCTCTCCCCCGGGCTGGTATAGAGTCGCGGCGGTGGTTCCCCGTTCGGGGACGAAGAGGGAACGCGGTTGAATGCCGCGGCTGCCCCCGCAACTGTAGGCGGCGAGCGCCTGTCCAAGAGACGCCACTGGCTCCGCCGGGAAGGCTGGACGGGCGCGGCGACCCGCGAGCCAGGAGACCTGCCACCCAAGCCGGCGCCGTCCGTGCCCGGCTGGGATAGCGAAGTAGGCGAGACAGACGCGGAGGGTGCCATGTCGCCGGGTTCAGCCACCACCAGCAACACGATTCCCATTGCCCCCGCGGCGCGCCTAGCGACGGCGCTGGTCGCCGGCCTGCTGGGGGTGTTCGTGCTGCTGGGCGCCGGGTTCGCGCATCCCGACCTGTTGCACAACGCCGCGCACGACACCCGTCACGCGTTCACCTTCCCCTGCCACTAGCCCGACCGGCGGGGGCCGCGATGATCGCCCGTGTCCTGCTGGTGGCGGTAGCCGCCGGCATCGTTGCCGGGCTGGCCGCCACGGTCCTGCAGCTCGCCCGCGTCACCCCGCTGATCCTGGAGGCGGAGCGCTACGAGACCGCCGCCGCGAACGGCCTTGACGGCGAGGCGCCGGCCGGCGACGACGATGCGGCCTGGGCGCCGGCCGATGGCGCCGAACGCCTAGCCTACACCCTGCTCGCCAACGTGCTGACGGGGATCGGCTTCGGACTGCTGCTCGCCGCCGGCTTCGTGCTGCGCGGCCGGCGGGTCGACTGGCGGCGCGGCCTGGTGTGGGGCGTGGCCGGCTTCGCTGTGTTTTCACTCGCCCCAGCGCTCGGCCTGCCGCCCGAGTTGCCGGGGATCTCCGCGGCGGCGCTGGGCGCCCGGCAGGTCTGGTGGCTCGGCGCCGTGCTGGCCACCGGCGCCGGCCTGGCGGTGATCGCCTTCCTGCCGCGCACCGTCTTCAGGATCGCCGGCGCGGTGCTGATCGTCTTGCCGCATCTGGTCGGCGCGCCGCACCCCGCGGCGCCCGGCGGCGGCGTGCCGCCGGCGCTGGCGGCGGAGTTCACCGTCGCCTCGCTGGCCAGCGCGGCGCTGTTCTGGACGGTGCTGGGCGGCGTCGGCGGCCTGCTGTTCGACCGCTTTGGCCCGGCGCGCCCGTAGACCCGGCCGGCGTCCGAGATTTCCG
>JAZFQW010000068.1:0-3004 GCA_036445335.1 Alphaproteobacteria bacterium
GACCGTGGCCAGTGTGAGAAGTGCGGGCTAACATCCGGCGCTCCGTCTGGGCGCAACAATCGGCTTCCCCCGACCCCGCGATCGCGAAAGAATGCGCCATCGCAATTGCCTCCACCCGGAGCCGCCATGCTGCCCTCCCTCGCAGACCTGGAAGCCGCCACCGAGCGGGTGCACGCGGTGCTGCCGCCGACGCCGCAGATCCGCTGGCCGCTGTTGTGCCGGCGCACCGGCGCCGAGGTCTGGGTCAAGCACGAGAACCACCAGCCGATCGGCGCCTTCAAGGTCCGTGGCGGCCTGATTTACATGGCCGAGCTGAAACGCTCGCGGCCCGACGTGACCGGCGTCATCACCGCCACCCGCGGCAACCACGGCCAGTCGGTCGCGTTCGCCGCGGCGCGCAACGGCCTGACCGCGACCATCGTCGTGCCGCACGGCAACAGCCGGGAGAAGAACGCGGCGATGCGGGTGCTGGGCGCCGAGCTGATCGAGCACGGCGACGACTTCCAGGACGCGCTGGAGCACGCGACCGCCCTGGCCGACCGGCACGGGCTGTTCCCGATGCCGTCGTTCCACGTCGCGCTCGTGTGCGGCGTCGGCACGTACAGCCTGGAACTGCTGCGCGCGCGGCCCGAACTCGACACCGTCTACGTGCCGATCGGATTGGGCTCGGGCATCTGCGGGCTGGCGGCGGCGCGCGAGGGGCTGGGCCTCAGGTCCACCATCGTCGGCGTGGTGTCGGCGGCCGCGCCCGCCTATGCCCTGTCGTTCGAGGCGCGGGCGCCGCGGTCGCACCCGGTCACCACCCGGATCGCCGACGGCATGGCCTGCCGGACTCCGGCCGACGGTGCGCTGGAGATCATCTGGCGCCATGTCGACCGCATCGTGCAGGTCGGCGACGATGAGATCGAAGACGCCATGCGCGCGATCTTCACCGATACCCACAATGTCGCCGAAGGGGCCGGGGCGGCGGGGCTGGCCGCGCTGATGCGGGAGCGTGACCGGATGGCGGGCCACGCGGTCGGCATCGTTTTGACCGGTGGCAACGTCGACCGCGACGTGTTCGCGCGGGTGCTGGCGGATCATGGCTGATCGCGGCCGTCGCGACGGCGGGCCGAACGATGTCGAGGCAATGCGATGATCGCTTTTGCGGGTATAGGCAGACAGCTCTATCGCAGGAAGCGGAACTTCAAATATCCCAAGACCGATCTGCTGGGCGAATTCGCGCGCGGCGCGGCGATAATTCCGACGGCCCGGCTGCGTCGTGAGGTCGCCGCCGTCGCCGGCCGCCGCGTGGCCGTCGCCACCCACGGCTACGACTACGACCCGTTCGCGCGCGGCAAGGACGACCCGCACGAGCACCTGCTGGCCGAGCCAGGCGCGGCGCGGGGCCGCGACCGCGGCGGCCGCGGCGTCTCGCTGCTCGACATCCTGGTGCCGGCCGGCTTCGCGCGCGACGCCATCGTCACATTCGCCTGGCGTGCCAAGGCGTCGCTGCTGGAGAGCTCGGCCAAGGGCTACTCGCAGAGCTACGAATACATGGTCAGCGATCGCACCGTCCGGGTCGCCCGGTCGTTCGCCGCGGTCATCCTGGCGCTCGCCGAGTCGGGGACCGAGCGCATCACCCTGGTCGCCCACAGCATGGGCACGCGGATCGTCGCCCAGGCACTGCTGCTACTGCCCGAGGCCGCGCCGCCGCCGATCGACATGGTGCTGTTCCTGGGCGGCAGTGAATATCTGCCGGAGGCCGAGGCGGCGGCGGCGACCACCGCCACCTTCATCAATATCGCCAACCGCTCCGACTGGGTGCTCGACGATTTCGCCGAGAGGTTCGGCGGGCGGCTGTTCGGCCGCTCGGCACAGGTGATCGGCCACAATGGCCTGACGGGTCTGGCAAACTGGCACGACATCCAGCTCGACCGCAAGCGGGTCGTCAAGTGGGGGGAGGCGAACGGCTACGACCTGTCGGCCGACGGACCGGAGCGCAACGAGGAGCATTGGGGCTACTACGCCCATCCCGGCAACCACAAGCTTTACATCGACCTGCTGTCGGGCCGGCGGACCATCGCGGACCTGGTTGCCGAGAAGGGACTTCCGGTCGGCGTCACCGTCCCGTTTGTCGACTAGGTGGGACCTCGGCGCAGCCCGCCGTTGACTAGAATCCCCTGGTCTCCAGCCACCGCTCGACCTGGTCCAGGCGGTCGACGCCCCAGAACGGTTCGTCGTCGACGAAGAAGAAGGGCGAGCCGAAGACGCCGCGGGCGACCGCGGCATTCGTCTCGTCCTTCAGCCGTTGCTTGATCTCCGGCATCTGAAGCGCGGCGGTCAGCGCCGCGGCGGCGATGTCGAGGTCCGCCGCCACTTCGCCGACCTGGTCGGGCGTTGTGATGTCGCGCCCTTGGCCGAAATGGGCGTGGAACAGCGCCCGGGCCAGCCGCTTCGCCAGCTCCGGATCGTCGTCGGCCACCCGGTACACGGCACGGGCGGCGGCCAGGCTTAGGATCGGCGTTTTTTGTGGCCATGCGAACGGCACGCCGAGCAGCCGGGCAAAGCGCGGGACGTCGCGTGCCATGTAGTCGCCGCGCATCGGGATCTGCGGCAGCGGCCGGCCGCCGGTCACCTTCATCGCCGCGCCCAGCATCATCGGCCGCCACGCCACCGTGCGCCCGTGTCGTTCCGCCAGCGCGTCGACCTGGGTCGAGGCGAGGTAGCCGTAGGGCGAGGCGAAGTCGAAATAGAAGTCGATCGGCGCGGGCATGACGGCGGTCCTAGCGGTGCGGTTGGCGGTCCCTACCATCTTTGGCCGGTTCCCGGAAACCCCGAATCCGGTCTCGCCAAACCGCCGCCGATCGGACCGCCCCTGCCCTGCCCCGCCGCGGCTACCGCCGGGCGAAGGCGGCTAGGTCGGCGTTGAACCGCGCCGGGTTCTCCAGGAACGGCGCGTGTCCGATGCCGGGATAGTACGACGTGCGGGCGTGGCGGATCAGGGCGGCGCCGTGTTCGGCCA
>JAZFQW010000069.1:0-5124 GCA_036445335.1 Alphaproteobacteria bacterium
TTCCCTTGTCCGCTCGCTGCGTTGCGCTCCGCTTGCGGTGCGCAGGCACGGCGGCGCGAACCGCGCCTGACGAGCGGACAAGGGAACCCGGTCAAATGGGTCACTATCAGCGATCCTTGGTATTAGAGGCTGGCCTTCAGGCGCTGGACCAGTGTCGCCGCCTCGTGCCGCAGCCGGTCGTCGGGGCCGGCCTCGATGAACCGCCCGAGCGCGTCGATCGCGGCGCCGAGATTGCCGAGCTGGGCATTCAGCAGCCCCGCCTCGCGCCACAGCGCCACCGCGCCGGGGGCGATCAGCAGCATGGCGTCGACCACCCGGGCGGCCTGGTCGAACCGGCGCGCGCGCAGATGGCGGACCTTGATGTTGTTCTGCAGCCGCAACAGCACCTCGCGGTCGCCGACGGTGGCGTAATGATCGGGCCGAAGCTCGGCGTCCGCCCCGATCATCGCCTTGAGCAGGTCGCGTAGGTCGGCCGGTCCGCGCCGGCGGGCGCCGTCGAACGGGTCGAGGATCGCGCGCTCGCCGTCGCGGTCGAGTCGGATCAGGAAATGGCCGGGAAATCCCAGCCCGGCGATCCGCCAGTCCTGCGCCCGCGCGGCGTGGATGTAGAGGATGCCCAGCGCCACCGGCAGCCCCTTGCGGCGATCCATCACGCGCATCAGGTTGGCGTTCTGCTGATCGTCGTAAGTCGCCGCGTCGCCGCAGTAGCCGTGCCGTTCGGCCACCACGCGGCGCAGCGCCGCGGCGGCCCCCGCGACGCCGTCCGCCGTCCGTGCGGCGTCGCCGACCTCGCCGGCCAGCTGTGCCAGGTGCGAGCGGTACCAGCCGAGCGGCACCCGCGGCCGCTCCAGCGCCGCCAGTGCCAGCGCCGTCCCGGCCAGATCGACCGCGTCGTCCGCCGCCGCGCCGGCGCGGCGCAGGATCCCGCGAATGTCCTCGTCCATCGGCGCCTCTCCCCGTCGCCGCGGCGGCGCCCGGCGCCGCGAGTCGACGCATCGTCAGCCGGTCGCGTCCTTGACCCTGACATAGTCGACCACGCGCCGGACATAGGAGATGTCGCGGGCGTGGCCGATCACCCTGTTGAGCTCGTCCTGATCCTGCGCGATTCCCATCAGGTAGACCGTGCCGGATTCGGTCAGAACCGAATAGTTGATCGACTGAATCGAGGTATCGAACAGCAGGCGGCTGCGCAATTGGGTGGAGATCGCGACGTCGCGCGCGTACCCCGCGACCCCTTCGGAGTTGGCGACCTCGATCTCGTTGATCACCTCGCGCACGCCTTCGACCTGCCATACCAGGCGGATCGCGGTCACCCGCTGATCCGGGTCGGCAACGGTGCCGGTGACCAGCACCCCGCCCTGGGTGACGCGGGTGCTCAGCGCGATCAGCAGGTCGGCGTCTTCCTGCAGCCAGAGCTGGTTGATGCGCAGCTTGATGCCGGTGTCGTCGACGACCTCACCGACCTCCCGCTCCTCCGCCACCACCACGCCAGCGGTCGCCCCGGCACCGGCGATCAGCACCGGCGCGCAGCCCTGGCCGGCGACCGCCAGCGCCAGCAGCGCCGCCAGGCGGGGTACCGCACGCCGGCCCGCGCCGGCCATGTTTCGCGGGAACTCCAGTCCAGTCATCGCCACCCCCCAATTACCAGCCGGAGCGCCGCAGGGCCACCTCGTCGGGCAACCACGCATTCGTTATGTGGCGCGGCCACCGCCACGGCGCGACCAGCATCAGATCGAACCGCACGCTGGCCTTCGAATGCGGCACAAATTTGGACGGCCTGGCGGCGATGAACGCCATCGCCGCGCGCTGCAGGCGCAACCTCTGGCGAGCGGTCACCGCCTGCAGCGCCGAGGCCACCGTCGAACGCGCCTTGACCTCGACAATCGCCAGGGTGGCGCCGCGCCGGGCGACGATGTCGATCTCGCCGACCGGGCTACGGAAACGCCGGGCGAGAATGCGATACCCCTTGATCCGCAGCGCCAGCGCGCAAATCGCCTCGGCCCGCCGACCGAAGCTGTCGGCGCGGCGGCGCGGCCGCTCAACCATCGCCGCGGTCGCCATCCGCGCCGCCGGCCAGCGCCAGCGCACGCCGATAGACCCGCCGCCGCGGCAGGCCCGTGGCCCCGGCGACCATGTCGACCGCGTCGCGCAGGGTCTGTCCCGCCATCGCTCGGCCCAGCGCCGCGTCCAGCGCGTCGTCGCCGGTCGCGGCGTCGGCGGCCGCCGGCGGACCGACGACGACGACCACCTCGCCCTTGGGCGGGCCGGATGCGGCGTAGTCGGCGGCCAGCCCCGCCAGGCCGCCGCGGCGCACCTGTTCGTAGCGCTTGGTCAACTCGCGCGCGACGGCGGCGTCCCGGTCGCCCAGGGTGGCGCGCATGTCGGCCAGGCTGGCCGCCAGCCGCCGCGCCGATTCGAAAAAGATCAGTGTCGCCGGGACCGTGGCCAGCGCCGCCAGGAAGTCGCGCCGGGCCGAACGGCGGTTCGGCGGGAAGCCAGCGAACAGGAACCGGTCCGACGGCAGGCCCGACAACAGCAGCGCGGTCGCCGGCGCCGACGGCCCCGGCAGGCACGTCACCGGCAGTCCGCGCGCCGTCGCCTCGCGCACCAGCTTGTATCCGGGATCGGAGATCAGCGGCAGGCCGGCATCGGCGACCAGCGCCACCGACGCGCCGCCGGCGACCCGGTCGAGGATCACCGGTCGCATCTTGTCCGCATTGTGGTCGTGATAGGACAGCAGTGGCTTGGAAATGCCATAAAGCCGCAGCAATTTCGTCGTCACGCGGGTGTCTTCGCAGGCGACCGCGTCCACGGCGGCGAGGGTGTTTAGGGCGCGCAGCGTGATGTCGGTGGCATTGCCGATCGGCATCGCCACGAGGTAAATGCCCGGTCGCAGCTGTGCCGCCGGTTTACTTGGCCAATACTGGCCGCTAGGGTCGCGCAGTGTCGCCCCGGCGGCGGCGGAGCTGGGACCATCTGAGGGCGTATTTCGAGGAGTGTGTCGTGCCACGTCCGGTAGCTGAGTTAAATCGGATATCGCGTTATGCGAATCTCGTCGGCGGCGCGGTCGCCATCCTTCTGGTGTTGGCGGCGTGCGCCCCGACGAGGGTAGCCGAGCCAATGCAGACGGCACAACGCGATCCGAACGCGGAAGGATACGGACCGTTTCAGTTCGATCCCTTCGGCCGGTCGGGCGCGCGGGTGAAGGTGGCGCTGCTGCTGCCGCTGACCGGCCGCGGCAGCGAGCTGGGACCGGCGATGTTCAACGCCGCGCAGATGGCGTTGTTCGACACCGCGCCGGAGGATTTCGAGCTGCTGCCGCGCGACACCAACGGCACGCCGGAGGGCGCCCAGGCGGCCGCCCAGGCGGCGATCGCCGACGGCGCGCAGCTGATTCTGGGGCCGCTGTTCAGCGCGTCGGTCCCGCCGGTGAAGTCGGTCGCCGAGACGGCCGGCGTCAACGTCATCGCCTTCACCAACGACCGCACCGTCGCCGGCGGGAATGCCCTTGTGCTGGGCTTCGTGCCGTCCGGCCAGGTCGCCCGGGTGGTGCGGCACAGCATGGAGCAGGGCCTGCTGCGGTACGCCATCCTGGCGCCGGACACGCCGTATGGCCAGGCCATCGTCGCCGCGCTGCAGGAGTTCACCGCCGCCAACGGCGCCGTCCTGGAGCGGGTCCAGTACTACGACCCCGCCACCCCCGACCTCAGCCCGTCGGTCGAGCGGATCGCCGAACCGGGCCTGTTCGGCACCGTGCCCTACGACGCGATCATGCTGCCCGACACCGGCCTGAGATTGCGCGCGGTGGCGGCGATGCTGCCGTATTTCGACGTGCGCCAGGTCCAGCTGCTGGGGACCGGCATCTGGGACGAACCCGACCTGGGGCTGGAACCCAGCCTGGTCGGCGGCTGGTTCGCCGCGCCGCAGCCGGACCTGAGGTACGATTTCGAGCAGCGCTATGATGCGCTGTTCGGCCAACGGCCGCCCCGGCTGGCAACGCTGGCCTACGACTCCGTCGCACTGGCGGCGGCACTGGCTAGCCTGCCCGGCGAACCCGGTTTCGACATGGCGACGCTGACCGACCCAAGCGGGTTCGCCGGCGTCGACGGCGTGTTCCGGTTCCACGAAACCGGGCTGGTCGAACGCGGCCTTGCGATTCTTCAGGTGACGTCCGAGGGATCGGACGTGGTGTCGACCGCGCCGGTCAGCTTCGCCCTGGCCGGGTCGTGACGTCATAACGCCAACAATCGGATCCCTTCGACAGACATGCCCGGACTCGATCCGGGCATCCATCGTGCCACCCACGGGCATGGATGGCCGGGTCGAGCCCGGCCATGACATTGGCGATGGTGCTCCGAGTCTCGATACGATGATCCGACAGGCACCGCCGACGGCGACCGCGTCGACGGATAAAGACCGAGGCTAGTGCCTACGCGACGTCGCGGGCCGGTACGACCCGGTCCGCCGGCAGTTCGACGGTCACCGTGGTGCCTTCGCCGCTCACGCTGTCGATGGCGACCGTGCCGCCGTGCAGGTCGACCATCGCGGCGGTGAGGGGCAGCCCAAGGCCGGTGCCCTCGAACCGTCGGGACAGGCCGCTTTCGACCTGCCGAAACGGCGCCAGGGCGATCGGTATCTGTTCCGGCTTCATGCCGATCCCGTCGTCCCGGACCTTCAGCCAGATGGCGCCGTGGTCGTCGTGCCCGGCGGCTAGCCGGATGGTCCCTCCGGCGCGGGTGAACTTGATCGCATTGGACAGCAGGTTGATCACGATCTGCTTCAGTGCGCGCTCGTCGGCGCGCAGCGCCGGCAGCGAGGTGGGGATTTCGACCTCGAGCCGAAGGTCGGCCCAGCGCGCGCGTTCCTCGATCAGTCGCGCCGACTTGCGCAGGAGGTCGCCGAGATCGACGGTCTCCTCGCGAAGCTCGAACTGGCCGGCCTCGATCTTGGAGAGGTCGAGGACATCGTTGATCACATCGAGCAGGTGGGCGCTGCTCTCATGGATGTCTTTGGCGTAATCCAGGTATTGTGGGTCGCCGACCGGCCCCAGCGTCTCGGTCTTGATCATCTCGGAGAATCCGATCACCGCGTTGAGCGGCGTGCGCAGCTCGTGGCTCATGTTGG
>JAZFQW010000070.1:0-4788 GCA_036445335.1 Alphaproteobacteria bacterium
ACGAGTTCAAGCCGCTCAGGCTGATGAACGGGCTCTACCTGCAGCTGCACGCCTACATGCTGAGGGTGGCGATCCCGTACGGCACCCTGTCGTCGCGGCAGCTTCGCAAGCTGGCCTCCATTGCCCGCCGTTACGACAAGGGCTACGGCCATTTCACCACGCGCCAAAACATCCAGTACAACTGGCCCGAGCTGGCCGACGTGCCCGATATACTGGCCGAGCTGGCCGCGGTCGAGATGCACGCCATCCAGACCAGCGGCAATTGCATCCGCAACGTCACCGCCGACCACTTCGCCGGCGCCGCCGCGGACGAGATCGAGGACCCGCGGGTCTATGCCGAGATAATCCGGCAGTGGTCGACCCTGCACCCCGAATTCTCGTTCCTGCCGCGCAAGTTCAAGATCGCCGTGACCGGCGCGCCGAACGACCGGGCGGCGGTCCGGGTCCACGACATCGGCCTGCAGATGCGGCGCAACGAGGCCGGCGAAGTCGGCTTCGAGGTGATCGTCGGCGGCGGCCAGGGGCGCACCCCGATGGTCGGGCCGACCATTCGCGATTTCCTGCCCAAGCGCCACCTGCTCAGCTATCTGGAAGCGATCCTGCGGGTCTACAACCAGCTCGGCCGGCGCGACAACCTGTTCAAGGCGCGCATCAAGATCCTGGTTAAGCAGACCGGCGCGGCGCTGTTCGCCGAGATGGTCGAGGAGGAGTGGCGGCAGATCAGGGACGGCGCATTGGCGCTGCCGGCCGAGGAGATCCGTCGGATCGAGGCCTATTTCGCGCCGCCGGCGCTGGACCGGCTGGACCCCGTCCAGCCGGCGTTCGAGGCCGCGCGCCACCACGACCCGGCGTTCGCCGCCTGGATCCGCACCAATCTCGCCGACCACAGGCGGCCCGGCTACTGCATCGTCAACATCTCGCTGAAACCGATCGGTGGCGTTCCCGGCGACGCCACGGCCGAGCAAATGGAGCTGCTGGCCGACCTGGCGGCGCGCTACAGCGTCGACGAGATCCGCGTCAGCCACGAACAGAACCTGGTGCTGCCGCACGTCAGGCTGACCGACGTCCACGCGGTCTGGCGGGCGCTCGACGGCCACGGGCTGGCGACCCCCAATCTCGGGCTCGTCTCCGACATGATCGTCTGTCCGGGCCTGGACTACTGCAACCTGGCCAACGCCCGCTCGATTCCGGTCGCGCAACGGATATCGGAGCGTTTCGCCGACCTCAAGCGACAGCACGACATCGGCGAGCTCAAGCTCAAGATATCGGGCTGCATCAACGCCTGCGGCCACCACCATGTCGGCCATATCGGCATTCTGGGGGTCGATAAGAAGGGCACCGAGTTCTACCAGATCACCCTGGGCGGCAGCGCCGACGAGAACGCCGCGCTGGGCAGGATCGTGGGCCCCGCCTTCTCCTACGACGACGTGGTCGACGCGGTGGAGACCATCGTCGAGACCTACCTGGCGATCCGCCACGACGGCGAGCGCTTCAACGACACCTACGCCAGGGTCGGCCTGGCTCCGTTCAAGGAGAAGCTCTATGCCCCTGCTTAAGGACGGCCGCATGGTCGACGACCCGTGGGTCGCCGTGGCGGACGACGGCGCGCCGCCGGTCGCCGAGCAGGTGATCGTCACCCTGGAGCGCTGGCGGGAGTCGCGCGACCGGTTGCTGCAGCGCAACGGGCGCCTGGGCATCCGGCTGCGCAGCGACCAGTCGCCGGCGCTGATCGCCGACGATCTGGCGCATTTCGATCTGGTCGCCCTGGAGTTCCCGGTGTTCCGCGACGGACGGGCGTTTTCGTATGCCCGCCTGCTGCGCGAGCGCCATGGCTTCACCGGTGAGGTGCGCGCCACCGGCGATCTGCTTCGGGACCAGTTCGTGTTCATGCAGCGCTGCGGCTTCGACGCGTTCGAGGTGGCGGACCACACGGCGGTGGATGGCTGGCGGCAGGCGATGGCGGAAATCAGCGTGTGGTACCAGCCGGCCGGCGACCGCCGCCCGTGGGTCGGGCCGCTGCGGCACCGCCGGCCGCCGCCGGCATCCGGTGACCGGCGCGATCGTTCCGAACACGGTGATGCCGGCGCGGCGCTGGCGCCGACCCTGTCCACCGCCGCCGAGTAGGACCCGGAGGACCGCGCCGATGCTGCCGATCGTGCTCGACCCGAAATCCTGCCGAATCGCCGTCGTCGGGCGCGGCGCGCCGGCTGCGCGCCGGCTGCGCGGCCTGTTGGAGGGCGGGGCGACCGAGCTCACCGTGTTCTCCGACCGGCCGGACGGCGCCCTGACGGATCTGGCCGGCGCTCGGCTGGAGCGCCGGCTGCCGGACGCGGAGCGGCTGCGCGACTTCGCCGTGGTGTGGATCGTCGACCTCGACACGCCGACCGCCGAACGACTGGCACGCGCGGCGCGCGACGTCGGCACCCTGGTGAATGTCGAGGACGTGACGCCGCTGTGCGACTTCCACACGCCGTCGGTGGTGCGTCGCGGCGACCTGCTGCTGACCGTCTCGACCGGCGGCCGCAGTCCGGGCCTGGCGGCGCGGGTACGGCGACGGCTGGAGCGGCTGTTCGGTCCGGAATGGGCCGGCCGGCTGGACCAAGTCGGGCGTCGGCGCGACGATTGGCGGCGGCAGGGTCGCCGGTTGCGGGACCTGGCGCGCCTGACCGACGACCTGATCGACCGCCAAGGATGGCTGTCGTGAAGGCGGTCGCCGTGGTATCGCCGGATCCGGACAGCCTGGAATCGCGGGTCGCCGCCCAGCGCGCCACCCATCGCGACCTCGACGGACTCGCGCTGCTGCGGTCGCTGCTGACCGGCGAGTTGGCCGGCCGGGTCGCGCTTGTCTCGTCGTTCGGGGCGGAGAGCGCGGTTCTGCTGGACATGGTGGCGCGGATCGACCAGTCGACGCCGGTGATCTTCCTCGACACCGGCAAGCTGTTCGCCGAGACCCTGGGCTACCGCGACGCGCTGGTGGCGCGGCTCGGCCTGACCGACGTTCGCAGCGTACGGCCGGACCCGGCCGACCTGGTGCGGCACGACCCCGACGGCACGCTGTGGAGCCTGGAGCCGGACATGTGCTGTCATATTCGCAAGACCGAGCCGCTGGACCGCGCCCTGGCCGGCTTCGACGCCTGGATCACCGGGCGCAAGCGGTTCCACAGTGGCGCCCGCGGTGCGCTGCCGACGGTCCAGGGCGACCTGACGACCGGGCGGCTCAAGGTCAATCCGCTGGCGCCCTGGGGGCGCGACGACGTCATGCGGTATCTGTCAGACCGCGACCTGCCGGTCCATCCATTGGTGCATGACGGTTACCTGTCGATCGGCTGTATCCCCTGCACCCGCGCGGTCGCGCCGGGAGAGGATGTCCGCGCCGGCCGCTGGTCCTGGCTCGACAAGAGCGAATGCGGCATCCATGGCGAAGGGATCTGAGGCCGTGATCGCGCCGTCGACCCACGTGCCGCCGTGGGACCTGCCGGCGTTCGAGCCGGGGTCGGTCTGGCTGGTGGGCGCCGGACCGGGCGATCCGGGCCTGCTGACGATGCTGGCGGTCCACGCCCTGCGCCGGGCCGACGTCATCGTGCACGATGCGCTGATTGGCGACGCGGTGTTGTCGGCGGCGCAGCCCGACGCCCAACGGGTCGATGTCGGCAAGCGGGCCGGTCGGCCGTCGCCGCGGCAGGACGAGATTTGCAAACTGCTGGTCGACGAGGCGCGGCGCGGCCGTCGGGTGCTGCGGCTGAAGGGCGGCGATCCCTTTGTCTTCGGCCGCGGCGGCGAAGAGGCGCTGGCGCTGGCAGACGCCGGCATCCGGTTTCGGGTGGTGCCCGGCGTGACCGCGGGCATCGGCGGTCTGGCCTATGCCGGCATCCCGGCGACCCAGCGCGGGACGACCAGCGTGGTGTCGCTGGTCACCGGCCACGGCAGCGGCGGCGATCTGCCGGCCGACGTCGACTGGCGGGCGCTGGCGTCGGCGTCGCCGGTGATCGTCTTCTATATGGCGCTGCGCACCATCGGCGAGATCGCTGAACGGCTGATTGCGGCCGGACGGCCACCGATGACCCCGGTCGCTATCGTCTCGAACGCCACCACGGATCGCCAGACGGTGATCATCACCAATCTGGCGCGGGCGGCGCGCGAGGCCCGGCGCCTGGGCGCGCAGTCGCCGGCGATCATCGCGGTGGGCGACGTGGTGCGGCTGCACGACAGCCTGGCGCCGTGGCAGCAGATCGGTCCAGACGGCCGCACGATCGCCGCCGCCGAAGCGGGCGATGATCTCATCCGCCGGCTGGCCGCCGCGGTCGGCTGACTAACCCGCATTTCTCACATTGGTTACGGTCCGCGCGACAGCGCCGCCCTGCGTGTCGCGCCCGGGCGGCCCGCCCGCTGCGTCGAAGGCCTCGACCGTAGCGCGGCTACGCTCTTCGGCCATCTCCTGGCGGCTCGAACCGCCTGGACGCGATGCAGACCGTGGCCATTGTGAGAGGTGTGGGCCAACACTCCACGACGACCCGGCGGCTACAGTTCGCAGAGCCGACATTAACTATAATTCAACCCCCTGCCACCATGGTCGTGACCGGCCTTTGAGTTCGGTGGCGCGCTCGCGCCGTCTCTCGGGGCGGCGCCGTCTCCACCCGGGTCGGTCGTGATGTTTCTGTTTCAGCGGGGTTTGCAATGCGATTTCTCAAGGTTCTGCCGGCGTTGCTGGGCGCGTCGATGGTGCTTTCGGCCTGCGCGGCCGGTGGGTTGACGCCCAAATTCAACTCCGGCAGCGGCGAGTTCGATCAG
>JAZFQW010000071.1:0-7238 GCA_036445335.1 Alphaproteobacteria bacterium
AGCTGTCGGTGCGGTTCGCCGGCAACGGGCGCGGCTGGGACGGCATCGCCAGCACAAGCTGGGACACCGGCGCGCCGATCCTCCAGGGCTGCCTGGCGGCGCTGGAATGCACGCTGGAGACCATTCACGAGGGCGGCGATCACGCCATCCTGGTGGGCCGTGTGCTCAGGCTTGCCAGCCGCCCCGACGGCACGCCGCTGGCCTTTCACGGCGGCCGCTACGAGGCGATCGACCCGGCCGACTGACGGCGTTCACCCGTTTCCAGATTAGTGCCCGACTTCGCTGAGGGCGCGGGCGGGGAAGCCGGCGTCCTTCAGCCGCTCGATGATGGTCTCGACATGGGCGCGGTCGCGAGCCTCCATGACGATGTCGATGTCGGCCCGCTTCACCGGAAGCCCGTAGAACAGGCGCTGGTGGTAGACCTCGACGATATTGCCGCCGGCCGCGCCGATCAGCCCGGCGATCCGCCCCAGCGCGCCGGGCACGTCGACGATCTCGACGCGAAGCCCGACCAATCGCCCCTCGCGCACCAGGCCGCGCAGCAGGATCGACGACAGCATCCGCGCGTCGATGTTGCCGCCGCAGATCACCACGCCGACACGCCGGCCGGCGAACCGCTCGCCCCGGCTCAGCAGCGCGGCGACGCCGGCGGCGCCGGCGCCCTCGGCGACGACCTTGCATTCGGTCAGCAACAGTTCCACGGCGCGCTCCAGCGCCGGTTCGTCGACCAGCAGAATGTCGTCGACCAGGGCGGACACCACCGGGCGGGTCAGCGCGCCGGGCTGCTTCACGGCGATGCCCTCGGCGATCGTGGCGCCGTCGTAGTGCCGGTGCTTGCCGGCAACGGCGTCGCTCATCGACGGATACAGCGCGGCCTCCACGCCGGTGATCCTGACGTCGGGCTTGATCGCCCTGGCGGCGATGGCGATGCCCGAGATCAGCCCGCCGCCGCCGATCGGCACCACCAGGTCGTCCAGGTCGGGCGCGGCGGCCAGAAGCTCCAGCCCGACCGTGCCCTGGCCGGCGATGATCTGTGGGTCGTCGAAGGGATGGATCAGCGTCAAACCGCGCTCGGCGACCTGCGCCTGGACATAGTCGCGGGCGTCGTCGAGGCTGTCGCCCTGGAGCACGACGGTCGCGCCGAAGCCCTCGCTGCGCGCGACCTTGATGAACGGCGTGTGCTGCGGCATGACGATGGTGGCGGGAATGCCCAGCCGCGCCGCGTGATGGGCGACGCCCTGGGCGTGGTTGCCGGCCGACATCGCGATGACGCCGCGCCGCCGCGCCGCCGCGTCCAGGCTCTTCAGCTTGACCAGCGCCCCGCGGTCCTTGAACGACCCGGTGTGCTGCAGGCTTTCCAGCTTCAGCGCCAGATGGCAGCCCGACCGCGCCGACAGCATCGGCGCCAGCACCGTCGGCGTCGCGACCACTTCGCCGTCGATCGCCTGTGCGGCGGCGCGGATGTCCTCGATCGAAACCGGCAGGGCGGCCTCGGCCATGGCTATTCCGCCGGGTGGATGGTGAGGGTCGTTACCCCGGACCTGGCGAGCTCGCTCGGCGAGCCGCCGATCGGAAAGCTGTCGCCGTCGCGCCACCGTTCGACAAGGTCGCCGTAGCCGTCGGAAAACGGGTTGCCGGACTGGCCGGTGGCGATCATGAACCGCGAATTCGCGAGGTCGGCAAGGTCGTAGACCGCTCGCAGGCCGGCGCCGTGATTGTGGCTGAACGGCGCATCGGGATCGCTGATCTGGCTTGCCCCGCGGTTCAGGGTGAACGCGCCGCCATCGGTTTCGATCGACAGATCGACCAGCGCCCGCGCCACCGGTATGCGCCCGAGCACCTGGTGGGCCAGCGGCGCGACGTGGACGTCGCCCCAGCGCCAGTCCTCCATGTCGTCGCCATGGGCCTCCGCTAGGGCGGTCAGCGCCGCCTCCAGCGATTGGCGGAGGACGTCGCCGCAGGTCTCGGTGCTGTCGGTGGTGCGGTCGTCGCACCAGTACCGCGCCTCGGTCAGCATGCGCCGCACCACGTCGGGTCGCAGTTGCCAGTAATCGACGAACAGGTCGTCCAGTTCGTCGGCATAGAGCGCGCGGTTCAGCTCGCGCAGCCACATGGTGAAGATCAGCGGTTCGGGCCGGTCGCGGTCCATCTCGAAGGTCCAGCGGCGCATCATCGCCAGCGCCTCCGCTGCGCGGGCGTTGTCGACTCGCACCAACAGCATCAGCGGCAGCAGGTCGCGCGCCGCCAGCGACACCGTGTCCATCTGCAGCGCCAGCGTGTCGTCGATGGTTTGCCGGCCACCGGCTTCCAGCGCCTCGGCGATACGCCTGGCGCGATAGGGTGCGTCGTATCCGTGCCCGATCAGGTGCGGGTAATCCGGTCCGACCACGCGGTTGTTGGCGTTGACGATGCGGCCGACCGGCGGGTTCAGCACCTGCGGCAGCTCCTCCACCGGAATGAATCCGGTCCAGTCGTGTGCGCCCGACCATCCGGGCACCGGCGCGCGGCCGTCGCCGTCGAGTCTAATCGGGATCCGGCCCGGGACGATCAGGCCGATATTGCCCTCGACGTCGGCGTAGACGATGTTCTGCTGGGGTCCGACCCAGAATTGCAGCGCGCCCAGGAACTCGACCCAATTGGACGAGCGGGCCAGCAGATACAGTGCCTCGGATGTCGTGTCCTCGGCGATCAGCGAGGTGAAGGCCAGCGCTATCACATGGTCCTCGCCGATCAGCGCCGCGACACCCGGGTCGATGTCGGACAACACCGGGCCGTGCCGCGTTTCCCGCACGGTCAGCGTTTCCGGTTCGTCACCGTAGACCTCGATGACCTCCTGCCGCGTGGTGAAGGGCAAGGTACCGTCGGGCGTCATGTAGCGGTCGCGGTCCAGCGGATCGACCCGTTCGATGAACAGGTCCTGGACGTCGCTGCCGGTGGTAGTCATGCCCCAGGCGATCGTGTCGTTGTGGCCGAGCACGGTGAACGGCACCCCCGGGACGGTCGCGCCGGTCACCGACAGCGTCGGCGTCTTGATGCGGGCCAGGTACCACAGGATCGGGGCGTTCAGCGCCAGATGGGGGTCGTTCGCCAGGATCGCCCCGCCGGTCTCCGTCTGGCTGGGCGCCACGGCCCATTCGTTCGACGCCGTGGCCGGGCCCAAGGGCGCCGGCAGCGCCGCGCGCAGCGCGCCTGCGGCGCCGCGCGGCAGCAACCCGGTCAGCGTTGCCAGGCCATCGCCGCCGCGGTCGGGGAACAGATCGTCCAGCGCCGCCGGGCCCAACGCGGCGGCGATTTCCGCCCGCAGCAGCTCGGTGCGATAATCGCCCGACAGCTGCAGCGCCATCAGCTTGCCCCAGATCAGGCTGTCGGCAGGTGTCCAGGGCTCGGGCCAAGTCTGCAGCATATAGAATTCCGGCGGCAGCGCGCCGCTGCGCGAATCCAGCCACGCGTTGACGCCGGCGGCGTAGGCGTCGAGCGCGCGCTTGACGTCCGGCGACAGCCATTCATAGCTGGCCCCGGCCAGCCGGTAGAGGCCAATCAAGCGCATGAACCGGTCGACCGGCAGGAAGCCGCTGCCGAACAACTCGGACAGCCGGCCGGCGCCGATCCGGCGCTGCATGTGCATCTGCCACAGCCGGTCCTGGGCGTGCAGATAGCCCAGCGCGAAATAGGCGTCGGAATCGTTGGCGGCGAAGATGTGCGGGACCGCCTGGGCGTCGCGCATCACCTGGACCGGCGACTCGATGCCCGGCAACCGCACCGTGCTGTCGTAGTCCGGAACGCTGGTGCGCAGCCACAGATATCCCACCACCGGCGCCACGACGACCACCACCAGCAGCCCGATCAGGCCCCGCCAGATCCATCGCAGCACCGGGTGCCCACGCCGGCCGCCGGAATCATCGGTCGGCGGTCCGGTATTCCGTCTCTGCAGTTCGCGCCTGAGGGAGCGTCCGGGGAGGCGGCCGGCCCGCAATGGGCCCGCCGTACCGGCGTGACGGTCAGTCATTCGCCTCCAGTTCCTTCAGCAGGGCGGCGCGGCAGCCGTCGAGTTCGGGTGAGGGGCCGCGGACGGTGGGGTCGGAGAAGGCGGACAACTTGATCGGGTTGCCGGCGATCCTCAACGGCTTGGAGTCGCGACGCGGCGGGTTGCCGTCTTCGACCGTGACGACCATGTTGCGGGCGGCGATCTGCGGGTCGCTCAGCGTCTGTTCGACCGTGTTGATCGGGCCGCAAGGTACGCCGGCCTCCTCCAGCGCCGCAAGCCAATAGGCGGTCGGCCGCGACTCCAGGGTCGCCTCCAACTCGTCCTTGAGCGCATTGACATGTTTGGTCCGCGACTCGTTGGTCAGGAATAGCGGATTGCTGGCCAGTTCCGTCCTGCCGATGGCGCGACACAGCATTTCGAACAGCGAATCGTTGCCGGCGGCGACGATGATGTAGCCGTCCTTGGTGGCATAGGCCTCGAACGGGGTGATCGACGGGTGGCGCGCGCCCAGCGGCCCCGGCACGTCGCCGGTGGCGAAGTAGCGCACGATGGCGTTCTCCAGGATGGCGACCTGGCAGTCCAGCATCGACACGTCGATCTTCATGCCCTTGCCGGTCGAAGTCCGCCGAAACAGCGCCGCATTGATTCCGACCGCGGTGAACAGGCCGGCGGTGATGTCGCCGACCGATGTGCCGACACGGGTCGGCGGGCCGCCGGGATGGCCGGTGAGGCTCATGATCCCGCCCATGCCCTGCACCACCATGTCGTAGGCGGGGCGTTTGGCGTAGGGTCCGGAATGGCCGAAGCCGCTGGTCGCCGCGTAGATCAGCCGCGGAAGGCGGCGGTGCAGCTCGGTCCAGCCATAGCCGAGCTTTTCCATCGTGCCGGCGCGGAAATTCTCCACCAGGACGTCGGCCCTCTCCAGCAACCGCTCGAACAGCGTGCGATCGGCCGCAGCCTTGAGATCGAGCGCGATGGACTCCTTGCCGCGGTTGAGCGACTCGAAATAGGCCGACCGCCCGTTGAAGAACGGGCCAAAATGGCGCGCGTCGTCGCCCCGGCCGGGGACCTCCACCTTGATGACCCGGGCCCCCATGTCGCTCAGCACCATGGTGCAGTACGGCCCCGCAAGCACCCGCGTCAGGTCGATCACCGTCACGCCGCTCAGCGGCCCGGCGGGCGGCACCCCGGTCGCTCTCATTATCGTATTCGCCCCATCCCCACGACTAATCCACCATTGTAGGTCACTGGCGGCAGCGGGCCAAACGGTACCGACCGACGGTCCAACCGCCGCCGCGCCGCGAAGGCTAATTTTGTTGCGGATGCCGACTCGACGGCTTTCGATGACAGTGTCGGTCGGCTGCCCGTCGGCAACGAACGGTCGTTTTTTCCCGTTCGTCGATTTCCTTTACTTTTCAATAAGTTCCGGCGGTATACTCTGGTCTTCTACGGTGCAGTCGGGTGAGATCCAGGAGATCGAATCGGATGGTTCCGGCGTTCGCTTCCGCCGCTGAGATGGTCGCCGCCCTCCGCCCGGAGGAGCCGGTCTATTGCCTCCGGCCGCATATCGTCGCGGCGGCGGCGCGGCGGTTTGTCGAGGCATTCCCGGGCGACGTCCTCTACGCCGTCAAGTGCAACGACCATCGCCACGTGCTCGACGCCCTGTACCAGGGCGGCATCCGCCACTTCGACACAGCGTCGCTGGCCGAAGTCGCGGCGATCCACGACCGGTTCGCCGACCAGACCAGCCATTACATGCATCCGGTGAAGAGCCGCCGGTCGATCGAGCAGGCCTATTACCGGTACGGCATCCGCAGCTTTGCCCTGGACTGCCGCGACGAGTTGGACAAGCTGGTCGCGACGACGCAGGGCGGGCACGACCTTACCCTTGTGGTGCGGCTGGAGACCTCGGGCAACCAAGCCGTCTGCGACCTCAGTGGCAAGTTCGGCGCGACGGTCGATGAAGCCGCCGGGCTGCTGCGCGCCATCGCTGCGCCGGGGCGCCGGCTGGGCCTGACCTTCCATGTCGGCTCGCAGTGCGAGGCGCCGTCGGCCTACCGCCATGCCATCGAGCGCGCCGGCCGGGTGCTCGACCGGGCCGGCGTCGGGCTCGACGTGCTGGATGTCGGCGGCGGCTTCCCGGCCGCCTATGTCGGTGTCGCGCCGCCGCCGCTGGAGGTGTTCCTGGCGGCGATCGCGGACGGTGTCGCAGCGCTGTCGTTGCCGCCGGCCTGCCGTTTGCAGTGCGAGCCGGGGCGGGCGCTGGTCGCCGAGGGCTGCTCGCTGGTGACCCGGGTCGATCTGCGCCGCGGCGACGCTTTGTACCTCAACGACGGCATCTTCGGCGGCCTTTCGGACATGACTATCGACGGCATCGAGTTTCCCATGCGGGTGATCCGCGCCGGGCGGCGCAAGGGTGGCCGGCGGCGCGCCCGGCCGGCGCCGTTCCGGCTGTTCGGGCCGACCTGCGATTCGACCGACAAGTTGCCCGGGCCGTACTGGCTGGACGGCGATGTCGGCGAGGGCGACTGGATCGAAGTCGGCCAAGCCGGCGCCTATACCAATGTGCTGTCCACCCGGTTCAACGGGTTCAGCTCGGCCCGGATGGTGACCGTCGGCGACGCCGCCTTCCGGCCCAGCGGCGACGTTGCCCTGGCGCGACCGGCGCGCGACGCGGCGGAATAACCGGGCGCGTCGCAATCGGCCCGCGTGCCGCTAGCCCGCACTTCTCATACTGGCCATGGCCTGCGCGTGCGCGACAGCGCCGCCCTGCGGGTCGCGCCCGGGCGGCCCGCCCGCTGCGTCGAGGGCCTCGACCGCAGCGTTGCTACGCTCTTCGGCCTTCTCCTGGCGGCTCGGACCGCCCGGACGCGACGCAGGCCATGGTCAGTATGAGAAGTTCGGGCTAACCCGCACCGGCGGCGTCACGCCGGATCCGATCGGCCCCTTGGGTCATCCAGATCGACGCGGACTCGCGGCAGCGCATCGCCCAGGATGTCGATGATGTGGCGTGGCGAATCCGCAAATGCGACGCCGAATTCGGCGTCGTTCTGCCAAACCAGCCGACACTGGAAGTCGCCGTAGCGCCTGATCGTCAGGGTCAGCCGCTCGGACATGACAACCGGTTCGTACAGCCGGACCTTGGCACCGCTGGCCGACAGGTTGAGGATGACGCAGTCGACCGACTGGTCGGCCGAGACGATGTGCCCCGCCCACAGGACCCAACATCTGGGAAAGCGCCGGCGCTCTTCGG
>JAZFQW010000072.1:0-2633 GCA_036445335.1 Alphaproteobacteria bacterium
CGCCGCGCTGGAGGCCTGCGCCGCCATGGCCGACCTCAACGCCGAGCGCGCCCGGCGCACCGAGCCGCCGCTCGAATTCGGCCTGGCGCTGCATCTGGGCGAGGTGTCGTACGGTAATATCGGAACCGTCGACCGGCTCGACTTCACGGTGATCGGCCCGGCCGTCAACCTGGCGCACCGGGTCGAGGATTTGTGCAAGGAACTGGACCGCCGGCCGCTGCTGTCGCGCGCCTTCGCGCAGGCGTGCAGCCGCCCGTCGGAGCGTGTCGGGCGGTTCGAGCTGCGCGGGCTGGCCACACCGCAGGAGGTCTTCGCGCCGTCGACCGGCGGGTGACGGCACGGCCCGCCGGACTCTGCTACACTGATTCGCCACACCAGTCGGGAGCGTGAATGGCTGTCACCAAGGCATTCCTCAAGACCTGCATCGATCAGGCGCTGGGCCGCCGCCGCGCCGATCTGGTGATCAAGGGAACGCGGTTCCTCAACGTCGTGACCGGCGAGGTGGCGCGCGGAGACATCGCGATCTGCGGCGACCGGATCGTCGGCACCTACGAGGACTATGACGGCGAGGCGGTGATCGACGGGCGCGACCTGATCGCCGTACCGGGCTTCATCGACACCCATGTCCACTGCGAATCGACGCTGGTGACTCCGGCCGAGTTCGACCGCTGCGTGCTGCCGCGCGGCACCACCACGGCGATCTGCGACCCGCACGAGATCAGCAACGTGCTGGGCATCGCCGGGCTGAGATACTTCCTGAAGAGCGCGCTGACCACGGCGATCGACCTCAGGGTCCAGCTGTCGTCCTGCGTCCCGTCGTCGCACCTGGAGACCTCCGGCGCGCGGCTCACCGCCGCCGACCTGGCGCCGCACCGCGACCACCCCAAGGTGATCGGCCTGGCCGAGTTCATGAACTTTCCCGGCGTGTTCATGAAGGACGATGAGGTGCTGGACAAGCTGGTCGCGTTCTCCGACCGCCACATCGACGGTCACGCGCCGCTGGTCGGCGGCCGCGAGCTCAACGCCTACCTGGCCTGCGGCATCAAGAACTGCCACGAGACCACCAGCGCGCCCGAGGCGATGGAAAAGCTGCGCAAGGGCATGCAGGTGCTGATCCGCGACGGCAGCGTGTCGAAGGACGTCCACGCACTGGCCGAAATCATCGGACCGGAGACCTCGCCGTTCCTCGGCTTCTGCACCGACGACCGCAACCCGCTGGACATCGCCGAGGAGGGCCATGTCGACCACTTGATCCGCACCGCGATCCGTCTGGGCGCGCCCATCGCCCACGCCTACCGGGTGGCGACCTGGTCGGCGGCGCAGGGCTTCGGGCTGACCGACCGCGGGCTAATCGCGCCGGGCAAGCGAGCCGACATCGTGCTGCTGGACGATCTGGAGAGCTGTGCGGTCAACCAGGTCATCCGCGACGGCCGGACGGTGACGCCGGTGACCTTCGAGGGCCGGCCGGCGGTGGCGCCGGTCGGGCTGAAGTCGATCAAGCTAGACGCGGTGTCGCCGGAAGACTTCGCGACACCGGCCGGCGGACCGACCGTGCCGGTGATCGGCGTCAACCCCGGCAAGATCGTGACCGAGCGGCTGAGCGCCGATCTGCCGTACCGCGGCGGGCAGCGCCACCCCGACCCCGGCAACGACATCCTCAAGATCTGTGTCGTCGCGCGCCACGGCATCAACCGCAACATCGGCCGCGGCTTCGTCAAGGGCTTCGGCTTCCGCGACGGCGCGCTGGCGTCGTCGGTCGGCCACGACAGCCACAATGTCTGCGTCGTCGGCTCTGACGACGCCGACATGGCGGTGGCGGTGAACCGGCTGATCGCGCTGGACGGAGGCTTCGTGGCGGTGCGCGGCGGCACGGTGCTGGCGGAGCTGGCGCTGCCGCTGGCCGGGCTGATGAGCCTCGACGACTTCGAGACGGTGGAGGGCCGCCTGATCGACCTGCGCGGCGCGGTGCGCGGCATGGGCTGCACGCTGCCCGAGCCGTTCCTGCAGCTCGCCTTCCTGCCGCTGCCGGTGATCCCGCACCTCAAGATCACCGACATGGGCCTGGTTGACGTCGACCGCTTCGAGCTCATCGCGGCGTGAGCTGCGCCGCTCGGTGCGCCGCCGTGACCTAGCCCGCACTTCTCACACTGACCAGCAGGTTGACTCGGCTCGGCTGGTCGAAGGCGTAGCCGCCGTCGTCGCCGCACGCGCTGGCTTCGAACCGCGCCTTCATCTCCGCCGCCCTGGCCGCCATCAGCGGGGCGCGGACCGGCGGGTCGACGGCGACGAATCCGTCGCGGAAGGTGGCGAAGTCGGCGAACCGGACCGGGTTCAAATAGACCAGTTCGGTCACCTCGGTCAGCTCTTCCGCCGCCTTCAGCGCGGCGAGCGCGGCGGCGCGGACCGCCGTCTCGTCGTCCACCGGCCGCACCATGTCGAAGTACGCCCCCTCGGCCAGCGGTTCCAGCACGTAGACCCGGCCGCCGGGCCGCAGCACCCGCGCCGCCTCGGCCAGCGCGCGCGGCTGATCGGCGACCGGGACGTGGTGCAGGCTGTTGAAGAACACGACCAGGTCGACGCTGCCGTCGGCCAGCGGCAGATCCTGGCCGTAGCCGAACAGGTAGCGTTCCGCC
>JAZFQW010000073.1:0-4107 GCA_036445335.1 Alphaproteobacteria bacterium
CTAGGCGCCACGGGGTTTCGGGCGGCGGGCGCGGCGTTCAGCGCGATAGCCGCCCCGGTGTATCCTGGCTTGCAGCTCCGTCAGCTTGGCTTCGAGGCCTTCTCCGTAGGCCCGCCACGTCACGCCGTCGATCCCTGGTGCCGAGTTCCGCTTCAGCGCGTAATAGCTCCGCTCCAGCACAGAATCAGCAGCAACCGGCAATCGTGGTCGTCAAATTCTTCGTCGAAGATCGGGAACAGATCGCGGGTCACCCCCGCCATCAGCGCCGCGAACTCGGGCGACTCCACGGTCGCCTCGGGCACCAGGTTGCCCCGCACGCCGGTCAGCACCCGTGGTCCGCTGGACACGGTCTCGCAGAACGCCGCCCGCACCCGAATCCGGCCATCGGTCGGGCCGGTGCGCACGGTGCCGTTGCACAGCGCCGAGTAGGGCGCCGGCTCGACCGGGTCGAAGACGACGACGACGCGATACTGCGGCCGCGCGCTTTCGCCCGGCGTCGCGGTGAAGTTGGTCCGCGCACCCCAGTTGCGGTCCTGCATCAACGCGGTCACGACGGCGCCGAAATCGGACTGCTGGTCGGCCGACGCGGCGAACGGATTGCCCACGGTGTCCACGCGCAGATCGCGCCCGCCGGCAACATAGTTGAACAGTGTGGGCCGATAGGTCGGCCTGATAAAGCTGCGAGTGTAATTGTACGAACAGGCGGTCTGCACCAGCACCGCCAGGATCACCGCGGCGATCCCCAGCACCCGCGTCGTCGTCATCGGATCGCTCCGTCGTTCGGTAAATCCCAATGATAGTGAGGAAACCATATCGCAAGGGGGCGAACAATTCTCGTCGGATCGGCTTTAAGGTTTGGCCACACTCAACATTTGCACTATTTCGGCATCTGTGGCTATATCCAGCGCAGTTTCCCCGCTTACTTCTGATGAAGTTCTCACAGCCTATGGCTGGCTGTGCAAGCAGCGCCGGGACTATCCTGCGGGAGTTGTGAGTATGGGGGCTGTCGCCAGCGAGCAGCCGCAGCGCCGACGCAAGACGATCGCCCTGGACGGTCCCGATCCGGTCGACGTGCATGTCGGGATGCGCTTGCGGCAGCGCCGCGTCTTGCTCGGCATGAGCCAGGAAAAGCTGGCCAAGTCATTCGGTGTCTCGTTTCAGCAGGTCCAGAAGTACGAGCGTGGTGCCAACCGGATCAGCGCCAGCCGGCTGCACCTGTTGACCAGAATCCTCGATATCCCCGTTTCGTATTTCTTCGAGGGCCTGCCGTCGTCGGTTCAGGATCGGCCGCTTCCGGCCGATCCCAAGGCGCCCGATCGGATGGCCAGCCGCGAAACGTTGGAACTGGTGCGCGCCTATTACCGGATCCTCGATCCCGGCGTGCGCAAGCGGCTGGTCGACCTGGCCCGGGCGCTGGGCAAGGAAGAGGCCGAGGCCTGAGCCGATTGGCCGCCTGGGCGCGACGTCCCGGGCGGCGGCCCGCGGCCGGGATAGGACGGGCTGGAACATCCGGTCGGGGGACGACGATCGACCCGCCGCCGATCGGTTCACCGGTCGGATCGGCCTGACCAGAGGCGCGACCCCGGATCGGGGCCGCGCCTTTCGTTTGGTCCGCCTGAGCCGATCGTCAGAAGAAGGAGAAAAGGTCGCCGGACGGTGTGCTGCCGGTGCGCCGGATGATGAGGCCGGGCGGCGGCGGTGGTGCCGGGCCCAGGACCAGCCGCTCGACGAAACCGGCGTCGACGACGGCAAGGCTGGTCGATTCCTCGTCGACCACGTCGCGAATGCGGGGATTTGACCGGTTCGCCCCGGCCAGCGCCAACAGCGCCGACTCACCCGGTGACAGCTCCGTCAAGCGCGGACGTGGTGCCGAAACGGTTGCCGTCTCGCTTCCCGGACGAACAGCGTATTCGGGCGGAACGTGAAGCGGCACCTGCGAGACCGTCGCCGTGGCGGCGGGCGCCGCCCGTTCGATCTCGATGGTGTTCGACCCGCCGCATGCCGCCGCCGCCATCGTGACGGCGATCGCGCCGCCGAGTCGAACCCATCGACCTGCCAATCTCACGCGTTGTCTCCCGATAACCACGGGCGATGGCACCGGTCGCTCAGCGGCGGCGACGGCAAGCCCTGGGGCGCCCGCCGCGATCGGGCCGGGCGAGTGGTCGTCCGTCAGATCTGGGTTTCCAGCAACGGCCGAACGTCGCCGCCCCTCCGCTCGGCGGACTTGTCCGGCCTGGTGGGTCCAGCGGTAGCCCGAGCCATCTGGTGGCTGTCGAGCCGGCTGGCGAATTGGTCGAACAACTCGGCGACGCATTTCGCCAGGTTCTTCTGGTGCGACGCGGTCAGGTGTTCCGACGCCTGCCCGCACATCGTGGCGAAATGGCGCGCCGATCGCACCGCGTCGTCATAGGCTTCCAAGCGGACCTCCTCGAAGGTCTGCATGATGTAGTCACGGGCGATATTCTCTTCGACGGTCTTAAGCGACGCCTCTTCGATCATGCCCTTCTTGAGCATATTGAAGACCTGCGTGGTGTCTGCGGTGATGCGATTGAAGATCGCATCGACTCTGTCGAGGTCGACGGCGGCCGAATTGCTGTGCGCAACGGCGATGGTGGGTTGAAGGGCTATCTTGGCGTTGCTCATGTTTGGGATCCCGGACCTGCTAGCGAGGTCGATCGCGGTTTCGTGACGGGCCTGAGTATACAGAACATGCCAGGCCAGGCGAGGCGGATTTACGCCGATTGGCGCAACAGAGGACGGTCGATTAGGGCGGCCGATCATGGCCAGAGGATGGCATTCCTAGGTGCAGGGGCAGCCGGTTCGGCGATCGTGGTCAGGACCCCTGGGCATACGGCTCGGCGAGCGCGACATCTTCGTCGCTGACCTGCCAGAACAGCGGTTCCGCCGGCCCGGCCGCCACGCCGGTGTAGCCGCCGGCGCAGGCGCCGAGGATGCTGGCCGCTACCACGGCGCTGACCGCGCCGCGGTATCCCGGCCGAAATATCCGTCGGCGTTGCCCAATTTCAGTCATCGCTTTCTCCACCGGATAGTGTGAACCCCGCTGCCCGGAGCGGGCATCGATCCATCGGCAACTCCTTGGCGACGGCGCCGCGGTGATTCTCCGCCGTCGGGTGCGAACCGGTCCGGCGAACGGCGTCCGGGTGCCCGCGCCGGTCGTCCACGCTGCCCTCCGAATACAACCGATTGATGGCGCCTTTGGGGCGGCCATGCGGGAAACCGGGCGCGCCGCGCCGCAGACCGGGACCGCTGCGAGAGGTGCCGGCTGGAGTCAATCCCGCAGCATTGGTCATCGTCGCCTCCTTCGGTCTCGCCGCGTGGCACCGGATCGAATCGGACCCGAGGGACCCGGATCGGCCGCCGCGGACACCGGCGCCCACGTATGCACAACGGCGCAGACTGCAAATTGTTCCGCCTGTCGCCGTCGGTCGCGACAACCGCATCGGCGGGCTAGAAACACCGCCGGGGCGTGCCATCTGATGGGGATGGATCGGGCGCTTGGACTGGCGGCTATGGCGTGCGCGGCGCTGATTGCGCTCACGGCGGCGGACTCGGCCGCGCAAGCAGATGGCGGGCGGTATCGATCGCTCCAGGCGTCCGTCCAGTCGGCACTGCGGAATATCGAGCGAAACCGGGTGGAGTCGGCCGTACGTCAGCTTCAAGTGGACCGGTTACGCCTCGGCGGGCAGCTGCGGCAGGCCGAGGCGCTGCGCCATATCGACCCGTCCAGCGGCCTGGCGGCGCTGGCGCGTGCTCTCGACCGCCAGCACCGCGAACTCGACGCCGACCGGCGGGAGGCCTCGCGGCGGCAGTGGCTGCTCGAGCGCGGCGACGCGGCGGCGTCATCGACCGCCGGTGCCTCGGTCGACCCCGGCGCGGCGATGATTTTGCGGCCTTCCAACACCGGTTCCCGGGCCACCGGACCGGCCGGCGGCGCGTCCGAGCAGGCGCGCCAATTCGTCATGGACCTGCTGCGGGCCTCCGAATTGCAGCGGTAGCCCGCATCGCCCGACGGCCGCCGTCCGGTCGTCACGCACCCGTCATGCCGCCGCGGCGGTCCCCATGAAATCTAGCCCGCGCGTCTCGCAC
>JAZFQW010000074.1:0-2161 GCA_036445335.1 Alphaproteobacteria bacterium
GACAACAGGATGTCGGCGCGGCCGAGGTTGCCGCAGACCCCGGCGGCCACCGCCTCCTGGCCGATCGACGGGTGGATGGCACCCAACACCAGGCCTTCCTTCGCGGCCGCAAGGGCGGTTTCCTCGACGGCGCGGATGCGCGCCATGGTCTCGAAATGCCGCGTGAACCGCTCGATGTCGAGGTTGCGCCGCGAATCGGTCGAATCAGCCACGCGGATGTCCCTCCCTCATGCGTCTGACGCGCCGCCAAGAAGCCCGACGAAACGCCTCGCCGCCATGCCGGGTCGGGCGCCGGCCGCCTCGGCGGTCCGGTTGACGCGCGACAGCACGCCGTCGATATAGGTGGACCTGCCGTCGCCGATACGGGCGCTGTCGCAGGCCACCGCCGCCGCGGCGATGCCGCGCTCATCCAGCGCCGGCAGCCGTCCGACCCCGGCGGCGCCGATGCCGGCGTCGTTGAACAAGGCCGCCAGGGCGTCGACCCGAAGCGCGTTCTCGGTGCGCCCGCCCACCAGCGCGCCATGGGATCCGGTCACGACGATCCCTCCGGCGTCGCCGGGCCGCACCAGGGAGGCCGAATCGAGGCAGACGATGCGCCGGCCGTCGGCGGTTTCCCCGACCAGGTGCCGCGTCTCCTCGTGCGCCGGCATCCGTTCACTCGGTAGCGGTGCCCGGGACAGCTGCCCCGCCGCCTCGCGACACGGCGTCCCCGGCACGCAGCCCAGCGACCGGGCAAGGTCGTTGGCGTGGCTGATCACGCCGCGGCGGATGCTGTCCTCGGCATCGCCGATCCGCGCCGAGTCGTGGGCCACGGTCGCCGCCGCCATGCCGATCGCGGCACAACGCCCCAGGCAGGCGATGCCGGCGTCGTCGCGGCCGACGCCGGCATCGTTCAGGATGGCGGCGCGTGCCCCCGCCGCGGCCACCAGATAGGCGACGTAGGCACCGCCATGGGAGCCCGAGACAAGCACGCGGCCGGCGGCCTCCGGCCCGACCTTGGTGGCGGTCGCCGCCAATACCACCGCGTCGGCTGCATCCATTGCGCGGTTACCCTTCGGCGACGCAGCGCTCGACGTCTTCGCGGTTGAGCCCGACCAAGGCGGCGGAGTCGACGATCTGGTCCCAGGTCGCCTGGTCCAGCGGGATGCCGTTCCGGCCCCGCTCCCGGCGGGTCTCGTGTTCGAAATCGCCCGGCAGCAGGACCCGGCCGTCGGCTTGCCGCGGCGGCGAACCGGTGACCCATTCGGCATAGCGCTTGATCTCGGCCAGGTAGGCGTCGCGGTCGGTGAACGGCGCCGGGTCGACGGCGATGCTGGTCATGGTGTTGATCAGCCTGGTCGCGCCGGGCGCGGTGCAGCCGCCGCCGGAAAGGGCGCCGGCCAACAGGTCGATCATGATGTTGAGGCCGTGGCCCTTGTGCTCGGCGATGGTCAGCAGCGCGCCGCCGGCATAGAGGTCGTTGGGGTCGGTGGACGGGTTGCCGGCCTTGTCGATGATGGCGCCGGGCGGCAGCGGCACGCCCTTGTTGCGGGCGAGGGCGACCTTTCCCTCCGCCACCACGGTCGAGGACATGTCGAGCAGGATCGGATGGCGCCCGTCCACCGGCACGCAGATCGACAACGGATTGACCGACAGCCGCCGGTCGGTGCCGCCGAACGGCGCCACCCACATCCCGGTGCCGGTGGTGTTGACGAAGTGCAGCGACACCAGCCCGTCCCGCGCCAGCCGCTCGGCCCAGCCGCCCAGCCGGCCGAGGTGGCCGCTGTTGCGGATCGCGGTCATGGCCAGCCCCGACTTCCTGGCCTTGGGCGCAAGCAGGTCCATCGCCTGCTCGCCGATGACCTGGCCGAAGCCCATGTTGCCGTCGATCACCACCACCGTGTCGCTTTCGAACACCACGGTTGCACGGCCGCCCGGCCGGATCTTGTCCTCCCGCATGTAGCCGAGGTAGCGGCTGACCCGGATCACCCCATGGGAATCGTGGCCGCAAAGGTTCGAATCGACCAAGTGCCCGGCAACGCAATCCGCCTCCTCCGCCGCACAGCCGGCGGCGGCGAAGATGCGCGCGACGGTCCGTCGCAATGCCTCGGCCTCGATCCGCATCGGCGTCGATTCTCCGCTTTGCGTGCCGCGGCCGTACCAAGCCCCGCGGTGCCAGTCA
>JAZFQW010000075.1:0-3235 GCA_036445335.1 Alphaproteobacteria bacterium
CGGCGCTCGCCGTCCTGGCGCCGGGCGTCGCCGGCGCCGATCTCGACGAGCAGCTGCACGACCCGGTCTGCCCGACGGCGCTGCGCCGCGCCGCTGCTCAGGCGCTTGGCGGCCTGGCGGACGATCGAGCGCTCGACGCGCTGGTCCGCGCGGTCGGCGCCGACGATCGCGAGGTGCGGCTGACCGCGATGATCGCCATCGGCGAGATCGCGGCCTCGGATCGGGCAGCGGCCGGCCGCGCGCGTGACGCGCTGGTCGCCACCCTGCGGGGACACATCGTCGCGGCCCCCGAGCCGGCGGACGCCGTCGCACCGCCGGCCGGGCCGGCGGCCGATGACGCCGACGAGGGGGCGGCCACGATCAGCGGCGGTGCGGAGCCCGAGGCCGCGGACGCACCGGACGCGCCGGCGGCTTGGCCGACGTCGACTCTGGAGGCGATCCTGGGCGACGACGGCCGGTCCCGGCCGGCGCAAGACGACGCGGTCGCCCTGTCGCCGGACGAGCTGGACCTGCTGTCGCTGGCCGGCGGCGCCGTCGGAAAGCGGCGGGTGTCGCCGACGTCGACGGTCGCCAAGCACCTCGACGTGCGCCACTTCGCTGCACGGCTGCTGGGCGATCTGGCGGGAGACGATGGCGTCGCCGGCGCGCTGGCGGCGGCGCTCGACGACCGCGACGTCGACACGCGCCGGGCGGCCGCCGATTCGCTGGCCCGGCTAGCCCGGCTGCCGGCCGGTCTGGGCGTCGCTTCGGTCGCCGCGTTGACTGCGGCGCTGGCCGATGCCGACCGGGATGTCCGGCTGGCGGCGGTCCGTGCCGTGGGCCTTGCCGGCGGCCGTGAGACCGAAGCGGCGCTGGCCGCGTGCCTGGACGACGTCGACCGCGCGGTGCGCGCCCAGGCGGTGCGGTCGCTGGGCCGGCTGTGCGATGACGACCGCGACATCAGGGCGCGTCTGGACGACGACGACCCCGCCATCCGGCTGGCGGCCGCCACGGCGCTGGCGGCGCGCTCGCCTCCCGACACCGTCGACCGGTTGTGCGACTTCGCGATGGCGTTCGAGGGTTACCAGCGCCTGGAGGCGGCGCGGCTGGCGCGGCCAATCGACGCGGCGGCGGCCAGCCGCCGGTTCCTCGCCGTGCTGCGCGATCCCGCCGACCGGCGCGGCTGGCTGATCGCGGTCGAGGCGCTGACGGAACTGCACCGGCGGCCGGGGACCGGGTAATATCGATTGAGCATTCCGGTTAGACGCGCTGAGAGGCCCTTTGACGCATATCAACGAGCTCTGAGGCGTCCGCCGCTAATAAGAAAAAACTACTTCCCGATGGGAGCTGCCGGTCCTTATCGGAACTGAATGGGCTCTCGGCCGCACCGGAACAGTCAATGGTCTTCAATCAGAGCTGCACAAGCCATTGGTGAAAGGCCACGTGGACACTCGGGAGCAGGCGCGAGACCGCAAATGGCTTTATCTGGCATAGCACACACGGTTTTGGCGTCAACGCTAGTCTAGTGCTGTTCTTGGCATCAGGGAACACCGCCTCAGGGCTCGAGCCAGAAATAGAGAAAGAAACGGAGATAGAGCCCGAGATACGAGATCACTCAAGAATAGACCGGCGACGCCTGAAGAAATGCCGGTGCCGTGCGGGCCGACCTGGTTTTAGCAGCGTCGGGTCCCGAGTCCCGATTGATTTGCGGAAAGGAGGTGAGGGTTAGCGGCCACACCGCGCCTCGACCGCCCCGAGACGGACCGCCGGTCGGCGTGTCCGGCGATCGGGCCGGCCCGGCGCATGCCCGGCGGGCCGCTGATGGGCCCGCCTGTTCCAATCAACAGGGAGTGACGGCCATGGTGGTCAAGCGATGTTTTTTACATTCGGTGTTGTGCGCCGGCGTCGCCGCGGTCGCGGTCGCGACGGGTGCGGCGCCGGCGGGGGCCCAGGAGATCGAGGAGCTCAGGAGGCAGATCGAGGCGCTGATGCAGCGGGTCGAGCAGCTGGAGGCGCAGCAGCGGTCGGGCCGGGCGCAACCGGCCGGCGCCGCGGACGCGCTGGTGGAGTCGGGCAACGACAGCATCCGGCTCACCCTTTCCGGCCAGGTCAACCGCGGCGTGCTGTTCGCCGACAACGGCGCCGACAGCGAGGTGTTCCACGTCGACAACGACAACTCGTCGACCCGCGTGCGGATGATCGGCGAGGGCGACCTGGACGACGACATCACCGTCGGCACGCAGATCGAGGTGCAGTTCGAATCGAACTCCAGCGCGGCGATCTCGTTCGACCAGGACAGCTCCGCCGGCCCGAACAACTTCACCGAGCGCAAGCTGGAGCTGTATGTCGACAGCGACCGGGCGGGCCGGCTGTGGCTCGGCCAGGGCGACACGGCGTCGAACTCGACGTCCGAGGTCGACCTCTCGGGCACCGCGGTGGTCGCCCATTCCGCCATCGGCGAGATGGCCGGCGGGCTGGCGTTCGACCTCGTCCGCGGCGGCGACTCGGTGCGGATCAAGGACGCGTTCAGCAACTTCGACGGCCTCAGCCGCGACGACCGGCTGCGCTACGACACGCCGAATTTGGGCGGCTTCACGGCATCGGCCTCGGCGATCGAGACCGGCACCTGGGACGCCGCGGTCCGGTTCAGCGGCGACATCGCCGGCACCCGCGCGGTGGCGGCCGTCGCCTACGCCGACGCCAACGGCTTCGACCAGGTCAACGGGTCGGCGTCGGTGCTGCTGCCGTCGGGCTTCAACGTCACCGCGGCCGCCGGCACCCGCGACCTCGACGCGGCGGGCCGCGACGACCCGGTGTTCTACTACGTCAAGCTGGGCCAGCGACTCGACCTGTTCGACATCGGCGGCACCGCGCTGGCGGTCGATTTCACCCAGGTCGAGGACCTCGACGCCGACGGCGACGAGTTCACCAGCTACGGCGTGTTCTTCGTACAGAACATCGACCCGGTCGCCACCGAGCTCTATCTCGGGGTGCGCAACCACGAGCTGTCGGTCGCCGGCCTCGCCGACCCCGACGACGTGTTCGCCGTGCTGGCCGGGGCGCGGATCAAATTCTAGCGATGGAGGCGACGATGCAACGACCGATCCCGCGTCTGGCGGCCCTGGCGGCCCTCGCCGTCCTGCTGGCCGCCTGCGCCGGCGTCACGCCGGTGGACTACACCGCCATCGACGAGATCCCGCCCGGCCCCGGCCTGCTGTCCGGCGAAGACGGCGAGTTCACCCTCTACCGCAACTAG
>JAZFQW010000076.1:0-3486 GCA_036445335.1 Alphaproteobacteria bacterium
CGACGGCGTGATGCCGCCGGTCGACGCCGTGCGCACCGAGGAGCTGATCAACTATTTCGACTACGACTACGCCCTGCCGGACAGCCCGGACGAGCCGTTCACCGCCGACGTCGCGCTGTTCGACTCACCGTGGGACGAGGGCAGCCAGCTGCTTCGCATCGGACTGCAGGGCTATGACCTGCCGGTCGAGGAGCGGCCGCGCGCCAACCTGGTCTTCCTGATCGACACCTCCGGCTCGATGGACAGCCCCGACAAGCTGCCGCTGCTGAAGCGGTCTCTGAGGATGCTGGTCGAGCAGATGGACGACGACGACACCATCGCCATCGTCGCCTATGCCGGCACCGCGGGCGTCGTGCTTGAGCCCACCGGCGGCGACCGGCGGGCCAAGATCCTGGCCGCGCTCGACCGCTTCCGGCCGGGCGGCAGCACCGCCGGCGCCGAGGGCATCCGCCAAGCCTACCAGCTGGCCGAGTCGGCGTTCGACGAGGACGCGGTCAACCGGGTGATCCTGGCGACCGACGGCGACTTCAACGTCGGCATTTCCGACCCGGCACGGCTCGAGGACTTCGTGGAGCGCAAGCGCGAGACAGGGGTCTATCTGTCGATACTCGGGTTCGGCCGCGGCAACCTCAACGACCATCTGATGCAGACTCTGGCGCAGGCCGGCAACGGCAACGCCGCCTACATCGACAGCCTGATGGAGGCGCGCAAGGTGCTGGTCGACGAGATGGGGTCGACGCTGTTCACCATCGCCGACGACGTCAAGGTTCAGATCGAGTTCAACCCTGCCTTCGTCGCCGAATACCGCCTGATCGGCTACGAGACGCGGCTGCTGGCGCGCGAGGACTTCAACAATGACCGGGTCGATGCCGGCGAGGTCGGCAGCGGCCATTCGATCACCGCGCTATACGAGATCACCGCGCCGGACAGCCCGTCGCGGCTGGTCGACCAGTTGCGCTACGGCGACCCAGCCGACGTCGCGGCACCGGATGGCGGCGAGCTCGCCTTCCTGCGCATCCGCTACAAGCAGCCCGGCGCGGCCGACAGCCGGCTGATCGAGCGGCCGATCCTGGCCGACGCCGGCACGACGTTCGACGCCGCCCCCGCCGACGCGCGGTTCGCCGCGGCGGTTGCCGGCTTCGGGCAGCTGCTGCGCAACGACCCGAACGTCGAGACGCTGACCTTCGCCGCGGTCCACGACATCGCGCGCGACGCCCGCGGCGAGGACGGCTTCGGCTACCGGTCGGAATTCCTGCGCTTGGTGCGCCTGGCGGAGAGCGCCTCGGCGATCGAAACGCTGAACTGATGGACCCCGCCGTCGCGGTCCTCGATCGTACCGACCGTGCGCCCCCGTTCCTTTGCCGGGACGGGGGCGGCGCGTTCCGCTACGATCGCGGGCCGATGGATGGCGACCACACCGACTGGGCGGCCCAGGACTGGGAGGACCTCGTGCCTCGGCTGCTGCTTCTGGCGATCTCGCGGCTCTCACGCATGACCTGGCGCGGACGCCGCAGCGGCACTCTGCCCGGCGCGGCGCAGGCGGAGGACTTCGTCCACGACTCGATCTCCAAGACCATGGGCGGCGTGCGGGTGTGGAACCCGAACGCCTGCACCCTGTTCCAGCACCTCGCCGGGGTGATCGTCAGCGACATCTCGCACGCCGCGACCTCGTCGGAGAACCGCTCGACGATGGCGGCGCCGTCGAACCCCGGCATCGGCACCGGCTGGCCGCCCGACGCCGCCGACAGCGCGCCCGACCCGGAGCACGCCGCGGTGTGGCGGTCGGAACAGCGCCGACTGCTCGACCATCTCGCCGGTCTCGACCCGGTGCTGGGCCGGATGGCCGAGCTGATGCTGGTCCACGACCTACGCGAATCCGACGGCCTGAGCCGCGAGCTGGGCGTCGCCGCGTCCGACGTGGCGAACCTGCGCAAGCGGATGAAGCGGGCGGTGCGCGCCTACCTCGTGGAGGACGGGTCATGACCTCCGGCCGCGACCCCGCGCGCCGGCTGCTGGCGCTGCTCGACGACGAGCGCACGATCGAGACCCGGCCCGCCGCCGACGTGCGCGCCGACCTGGCGGCCCACGGCGTCGACCCGGCGCCGGCGATCGCGCTGGCGCGGCGCCTGGCGTCCGAGCGGGCGTCGCCGGCGTCGGTCCTGCTCGACGCGGTGGTCGACGACGAGGCGACGGAAGACGATGTCGGTCGGCTGGAGACTGCGCCCATCGCCGAGGTCCGCGGCGCCGTCCCGGCGGGCACGGCGGCCTCGGTCGCGGCCGGCGCCGGACTGCGCGCCGGCCGCCCATCGAACGTGGTCGGCATCCGGCGCGCCCGGTCGCGCCGGTTGGTCCTGGGCTGGACCGGCTCGCTGGCCGGCATCGCCGCCTGCCTGGTGGTCCTCGCGGTCGTCTGGCCGGACATTCCGGGGCTGGACGCGCTGCGCCGCCCGACAGCGCCGGACCAGTCCGTGGCCATGTCGGTGGAACAGGGTGCGCCGGCCGACCAGGACTCGTCGTTGGACGAACGTGCGATTGACCCGCAGGACGATCGGTCTGCGGCGCCCGGCCTAGCACGCCTGGCCGCGCCCACGGCGCCGGCCGAACCACAGCGGGCGCCGGCCGCGCCGACGTCCCGTCTGCAGTACGTCGCGCCGCCGGGACCGGTGGGAGGGGCGCCCGACGCGGCGTCGCCCTCGGAGCAGGAGGCGTTCACCGGCGAATTCAGGTCCGGCGAGTCGGCGGACTCCAGGCCCGTGGCCGAGGAGGTCGGACGATCGACCGCCGCGCCGGTATCACCGGGCGTCGCGTCGGACGCGGAATTGCGGGCACTGGGCGAGGCGGCGGGGAGGCTGGTGGGGCGAGTGGCGGTCGAGCAGGATCGCGTCGGGCCGCCGGACACGCTGTCGGACACGGTGCCAGGCGAACCGCCGGCGCCAGGAGCAGCGGTCCTGCTTGAGCCGGTCCCGGCGGACATCGCGCCGGCCGTCCCGACGACTCGGCCGAAACCCGAGCAGCCGGTGTCGCAGTTGGCGGACGCGGCTCCGGCCGTGCCGGTTCCGTCGCCGAAGCCCGACGCGCCGGCACCGACCAGCGACGAGATCATCGCGGCGCTGGGCACCGACCAACAGGAGGTCCGATCCGGCGGCGTCAGAGTGCTGAATGTGGGGGCGGCGCCGGAGTCGTCTGCGCCGCCCGTCACATCGGCGTTACCGGAACTGGAGTCGGCCTTCGTCACGGTCGAGCAGCCCGCGGGCGCCGTGGCCGTGACCGGCCTCTCCTCCGAAACGGAAATCGCCGCTCTGCGGGCCCCCGACGAGCGGGTGACCGCGTTGCTGATCGTCGATCCGACGCTGCTGCCGGAGCCCGTGTCGGCAATCGGGCCGATGGCGCGCGCGAACCTTCCCGAGGGCGACCTGATCGACCGCCTGGCCGATGCACGGCGCGCCGCCAATGGCCGCGCCGTCGTCGCACTGGTGTCGCTGGAGG
>JAZFQW010000077.1:0-5523 GCA_036445335.1 Alphaproteobacteria bacterium
CGGCGGCCACGGCCTTGGGGGTCTGCCCGTCCTCGACCACTCGACGCACCATCCCCGCTCGACCGAGCGGCGTCAGGCGTGCATTCTTGTGGACGTTCATTCGGTTCTCCCTGGAGACAGATGACTCAGCACCATCAGCTTCCTCGGTCAAAACCGGAAGAGCAACCTATTGAGAGATCACAGCTAGGCAACGCGCATGTCTGTGTTATACGGATTCCTGAAGTTTCCGGGATCGATTTGGCCGAACGGTCAATCCCCCTTCGCCACGCCGAGGATGGCCATCCGTTGTTCGTCGGTGACGATCTGGCATGCCTGCGCGGGTCGCGGCTGGTGTTCACCGGCCTCTCGTTCGGGTTGGAGCCCGGCGCGGCGCTGGTGCTGACCGGGCCCAACGGCTGCGGCAAGTCCAGCCTGCTGCGGTTGATGGCCGGGCTGTTGCGACCGCTGGCGGGGTCGCTGAGCTGGAACGGCGAAGCGATCGCCGAGGCGCCGGACGAGCACCGCGGGCGGATCAGCTATGTCGGCCACCTCGACGCCGTGAAGCCCGCCCTGACCGTGCACGAGAACCTCGCGTTCTGGGCGGCTCTCGCCGATCCGCGCGAGGCGGCGGCGCGGACCGGGCTGGCGCTGGACGAGTTCGGCCTCGGCGCGCTGTCCGACCTGCCCGGCCGGTACCTGTCGGCGGGCCAGCGGCGCCGCCTGGCGGTCGCCCGCCTGCTGGCGGCGCCGGCGCGGCTGTGGCTGCTCGACGAGCCGACCACCGGGCTCGACCGCGACGGCATCGCGCGGCTAGAGGCGGCGATGGTCCGTCACCGCGACGGCGGCGGCATGATCGCCCTGGCCACTCACACCGACCAGGCGCTTGCCGGGGCGCAATCGCTGTGCGTCGGCGACTACGCCCCGGCGGCCGGCGGCCAGCCGGCGTACAACGCGGACGATGGCGGCGATCGCGCGGTCGCGCCGGTCGGGGCGGGCCGGTGAGGCGGTTCGGCGGCTTGGTCTGGCGCGACATGCGTCTGGCGCTCAGGGCCGGTACCGACGCCACCACCGCGGTTATGTTCTTCGTCGTCACCGTCGCGCTGTTCCCGCTGGGCGTCGGGCCCGAGCCGGACATTCTGGCGCGGATTGCCGCCGGGGTGATTTGGGTCGCCGCCCTGCTGGCCTCGTTGTTGTCGCTGGAGCGGCTGCTTGCCGGCGATTACGAGGATGGCGGCCTGGACTTGCTGGCGCTGGGGCCGCTGCCGTTGGAGGCGGTCGTGCTGGCCAAGGTGGCGGCGCATTGGCTGGTGACCGGCCTGCCGCTGATCGTCGCCGCGCCGGTGCTGGCGCTGCTGCTCAACATGCCGACCGCGGGCTTCGGCGTGCTGATGGCGACGCTTGCGCTGGGCACCCCCAGCCTGAGCCTGATCGGCGCCATCGGGGCGGCATTGACGCTGGGGTCGCGGCGCGGCGGCGTGCTGTTGGCGGTGTTGACCCTGCCGCTGCTGGTGCCGGTGCTGATTTTCGCGGTGGCGGCGATCGAGGCGGCGCTGACCGGGCTGCCGGCGCGGCCCCATCTGCTGCTGCTGGGCGCGACGCTGGCGGTCGCCCTGTCGCTGACGCCGGTGGCCGCCGCGGCGGCCATGCGCCAGGCGCTGGAGTGAGCGCCGTAACGCGCGACCGACGAACAATTGATCCGAGTCTACGACCAGTGGCCAGGCGGCCATGGTAAGAAGGGCCCGGACAGACTATGTGAACGATCGAGATGCATCGCTTCGCCAACCCGACCCGATTTCTGAGGCTCAGCGCCGCGATTCTGCCGTGGAGCGCCGGGCTGACCGTCGTGCTTCTGGCGGCCGGTCTCTATCTCGGGCTGGTCGCCTCGCCGGCCGATTACCTGCAGGGCGAGACCGTGCGGATCATGTACGTCCATGTGCCGGCCGCCTGGATGGCGCTGTTCGTGTACGCCAACATGGCGCTGGCCAGCGCCGCCGGGCTGGTCTGGCGGCACCCGCTGGCCGAGCTGTTCTGCAAGGCGGTGGCGCCGGTCGGCGCCGGTTTCACGGCGGTCTGCCTGATTACCGGCAGCCTGTGGGGCGAGCCGACGTGGGGCACCTGGTGGTCGTGGGACGCGCGGCTGACCAGCGTGCTGATCCTGTTCTTCCTGTATCTCGGCTATATCGCGTTGGTGAACGCCTTCGACGACCCCGTTCGCGGACTGCAGGCGGGGGCGGTGCTGGTGCTGGTCGGCGTGGTCAACTTGCCGATCATCAAGTTCTCGGTCGACTGGTGGCACACCCTGCACCAGCAGGCCTCGGTCAGCCGGGTCGGCGTGCCGGCGCTGGACCCCACGATGCTGGCGCCGCTGCTGGTGATGGCGGCAGCCTTCACCGCCTACTTTGTGACCCTGGCGCTGCTGCGCACCCGCGCCGAGATCCTGGACCGGCGGATCCAGGCGCTGCGGCTGGCCCAGGCCGGCGGGCAGCAGGTCTAGGAGCGGCCGTGACCGAATTCCTTGCCATGGGCGGGTACGCCGCCTTCGTGTGGTCGGCCTATGGGGTGGCGGCGGGCGTGATGATCGCCCTGCTGGCGTCGACGTTGCGCGGGCTCAGGCAGCGCCGGGCGGTGCTGGACGCGCTGGAGCGGGCGCGTGGGCCGTCGCGCCGCCGCGCCGCCCCGGCCCGGGCCGCGGCGGACCAGGCAAGATGACCCGCAAGCGGCGGCGTCTATACGTCCTGGTGCTGTGTCTCACCGGGCTGGGCACGGCCACCGCGCTGGTGCTGATCGCCCTGGAAGACAACCTGCAGCATTTCTACAGCCCCAGCCAGATCCAGGCACATGAGGTGGCGCCGCTGCAGCGTTTCCGGCTGGGCGGGCTGGTCGCCGAGGACAGCGTCGCGCCGCTGTCGGACGGCGTCGGCGTCACTTTCGTGGTCACCGACCTGGCGCACGAGGTCTCGGTCGTCTACAGCGGCGTCCTTCCCGACCTGTTCCGCGAGGGCCAAAGCGTGGTCGCCCATGGCAGCCTGCGCGCCGACGGCGTGTTCGAGGCCAGCGACGTGCTGGCCAAGCACGACGAGAACTACATGCCGGCCGAGGTCGTCGAGGCGCTGAAGGAGGCCGGCCAGTGGCGCGGCCCGGAGGCCGGCCAATGATCCCCGAGATCGGGCATTTCGCGCTGATCCTGGCGCTCCTGCTGGCGGCGGTGCAGGCCACCGTGCCGCTGGCCGGGGCGCGCCGCGGCGATGCCGCCTGGATGGCGCTGGCGGGACCGGCGGCGGTCGGCCAGGTGATGGCCATCGCGATCGCCTTCGCGGCGCTGATGCAGGCCTATGTGGTGTCCGACTTCACCGTGCTCAACGTCGTCCAGAACAGCCATTCGGCCAAACCGATGCTGTACAAGATCTCCGGCGTGTGGGGCAACCACGAGGGCTCGATGGTGCTGTGGGTGCTGATCCTGGCGCTGTTCGGCGCCATGGTGGCGCTGTTCGGCCGCAACCTGCCGCCCAGCCTCAAGGCGCGGGTGCTGGCGGTGCAGGGGATGATCGGCGTCGGCTTCCTGGGCTTCATCCTGGCGACTTCCAATCCATTCCTGCGGGTCGATCCGCCGCCGCTGGACGGCAACGACCTCAATCCGCTGCTGCAGGATCCCGGCCTGGCGTTCCACCCGCCGTTCCTCTATCTCGGCTATGTCGGGTTCTCCATGGCGTTCAGCTTCGCCGTGGCGGCGCTGATCGAGGGCCGCGTCGACGCCGCCTGGGCGCGCTGGGTGCGGCCGTGGACCCTGGCGGCGTGGTGTGCGCTGACGGTCGGCATCGGGCTCGGCTCGTGGTGGGCCTATTACGAGCTCGGCTGGGGCGGCTGGTGGTTCTGGGACCCGGTGGAGAACGCCAGCTTCATGCCCTGGCTGGCCGGCACCGCGCTGCTGCATTCGGCGCTGGTGGTGGAAAAGCGCGACGCCCTGAAGAGCTGGACCGTGCTGCTGGCCATCGTGACCTTCGGGCTGAGCCTGCTGGGCACGTTCCTGGTCCGGTCCGGCATTCTGGTATCGGTGCACGCCTTCGCAGTCGATTCGGCGCGCGGGGTGTTCGTGCTGGCCCTTCTGGTCGCCGCCATCGGCGGCGCGCTGATCCTGTTCGCGGTCCGCGCGCCGCGGCTGCAGCCGGGCGGACTATTCGCGCCGATCAGTCGCGAGGGCGCGCTGGTGCTGAACAACCTGCTGCTGGTGACGGCCACGGCGACGGTCCTGATCGGCACGCTGTTTCCGTTGTTCGCGCAGGCGCTGGGCTACCGGGTGTCGGTCGGCGCGCCGTTCTTCAACATCGTATTCGTGCCGCTGGCCGTGCCGCTGGTCGCGACGATGGCGATCGGACCCCTGCTGGCCTGGAAGCGCGGCGACCTGGCCGGCGCCCTGGGCCGCCTCAAGGCGGCGATGGCGCTGACCGTGATCGTGGCGTTGGCGGCGCTCTATTGGCATTCGGGCGGCCCGGTGTTGGCGCTACTGGGCATCGCGATGGCGGCGTGGGCGTTCTTCGGCGCGCTGGTCGAATTCGCCGAGCGCATCCGGCTGTTCCGCATCCCGCCCGGCGACAGCTGGCGCCGCGCGAGGGGCCTGCCGCGCAGCGCCTGGGGGCAGACCGTCGCCCATGCCGGCCTGGGCATCGCCATCGCCGGGATGGTCGGCACGTCGGCATGGCGCAGCGAGGTGATCGACACCCTGCGCCCGGGCGACACCGTGCCGCTGGCCGGCTACGAGGTCGTGTTCGAGGGCGTCGAGCCGGTCGCAGGCCCGAACTACACCGCCGACCGCGGCCGGTTCACGGTGCGCCGCGGCGACCGGGTGGTCGCCACCCTGTTCCCGGAAAAGCGCTTCTACCCGGTGGCGCAGATGGGGACCACCGAGGCGGCGATCCATACCACCCTGGCGTCCGACGTCTACGTCGCGCTGGGCAACGGACCGGCGGCCGACGGAACCTGGACGGTGCGGCTGTACCACCATCCGCTGGTGCCGTGGATCTGGTTCGGCGCGATCGTGATGGCGGTCGGCGGGCTGGTGTCGTTGAGCGACCGCCGGCTGCGCGTCGGCGCGCCGAAGCGCGCGCGCCGGCCGGCCGCCGCGGCCGAACCGCAGCCAGCGGAATAGCCGCGATGAATCTGATTTTCATCCGCCACGGCAGTCCCGCCTGACAGGTCGATAGTCGCAGTGCCCGAGCATCCAGCCCACCACAAGCCGCTGACCAAGCGGTTCAATGCCGGACTCAGCGAGTCCGCCTATGCGGCGCTGCGTGACCTGGCCGCGGTCACCGGGCTGGGCAACAACTACGTGCTGACGGTGATCCTGGAGAACGCCGACACGGTGATCGATCGCCCGGCCTTCCTGCGCGCCGCCGAGGCGCTGAAGCGGGCGCACCGCAAGCCCGGCAAGCGGCCATGACACGGCTGCTGTTCATCGTTCCGCTGCTGGTCTTCGTCGGACTGGCTGGCTGGATTGCGGTGCCGCTGCTGAGCGGCAGTGACCCGCGCGCCCTGCCATCGACGCTGATC
>JAZFQW010000078.1:0-2276 GCA_036445335.1 Alphaproteobacteria bacterium
ACAAACGGTTCCTGGCCGATGTCGCGCTGGCCGACGGGTCGGTGATCACCGCTCACTGCCCCAATCCCGGCGCGATGACCGGGCTGGGCCTGCCGGGGCTGGCGGCGTGGCTGTCGGTCAGCGAGGCCAGGACGCGGAAGCTGCCGCACACCCTGGAGCTGGTGCGGGTGGCGGGCGGGCTGGTCGGGATCCATACCGGGCGGCCGAACGGCATCGTGGCGGAGGCGATCGAGGCGGGGGCGATCCCCGAGCTGGCCGGATATGCCGGGTTGCGGCGGGAGGTGACGTACGGCGGCAACAGCCGGGTCGACATCCTGCTGGAAGAGGACGGTCGGCCGCCGTGCTATGTCGAGGTCAAGAACGTGCACCTGAGGCGGCCCGACGGCGCCCACCCGACCGCCGCGGAGTTCCCGGATTCGGTGACCGCGCGCGGCACCAAGCATCTGGGCGCGCTGGCCGCGATGGTCGCCGGCGGGGCGCGGGCGGTGATGGTCTATCTTGTACAGCGCGGCGACTGTGACCATTTCCGCATCGCCGGCGACATCGATCCGACCTACGAGGCGGCGCTGCGGCACGCCACGGCGGCGGGGGTGGAGACGCTGTGCGTCGCCTGCACGGTGTCGACCGCCGCCATCGAAGTGGATAGACCCTTGCCGGTGGTGCTATAGCGGGCGGAGGCAGGGACCGTGCCGTAGCCGCGCGCCGGTTCGACACGATTCGATGGACAGAGACTCGAAGGGCCACACAGGTGAATGACGTCGCCGAGAGCGCGCTGGACGCCGGGCGCATCAGACTCCATGGGCCGGAGGAGTTCGCGGCGATGCGCCGGGCCGGCCGGCTGGCGGCCGAGGTGCTGGACTTCATCACCCCGCACATCCAGCCTGGGGTCGCGACGGAGACCCTCAACGACCTGTGCGAGAGCTATATCCGCGATCACGGCGCGGTCCCGGCACCGCTCGGCTACCGCGGCTATCCCAAGGCGATCTGCATCTCGCTGAACCACGTGGTGTGCCACGGCATCCCCGGGCCGAAGCGGCTGAAGAACGGCGACGCGCTCAACATCGACATCACCGTCATACTCGACGGCTGGCACGGCGACACCAGCCGCATGTTCTTCGCCGGCGACAAGGTCGGCGTGAAGGCGCGCCGCCTGGTCGACGTGACCTACGAGGCGCTGATGCACGGGGTGCGCGCGGTTCGCCCTGGCTACACCGTCGGCGACATCGGCCACGCCATCCAGACCTATGTCGAGGCCAACCGCTTCTCCGTCGTCCGCGACTTCTGCGGCCACGGGCTGGGCCAGGTGTTCCACGCCGCGCCCAGCGTCGTGCATTACGGCCTTCCGGGCGAGGGGCCGATCCTGCGCACCGGCATGTTCTTCACCATCGAGCCGATGGTCAACGCCGGCCGCTTCGAGGTGAAGATCCTGTCCGACGGCTGGACCGCGGTGACCCGCGACAAGAGCCTGTCGGCGCAGTTCGAGCATTCGGTCGGGGTGACCGACGACGGCGTGGAGATCTTCACGCTGTCGCCCGCCGGCCATACCAAGCCACCCTACGCGATGCCGTGAACGCCGCCGACGATCGCGAGCGGCCCGCGCCGGCGGCCGGCCACCGCGCGGCCGAAAAACACCACGCCGGCCACCGCGAGCGGCTGCGCCGGCGCTTCCTGACCGTCGGTCCCGACAGCCTGGCCGACTACGAGCTGCTGGAGCTGCTGCTGTTCGCCGGCCTCCCGCGGCGCGACGTCAAGCCGCTGGCCAAGCGGCTGCTGGAGGATTTCGGCAGCCTGGGTGGGGTGCTGACCGCCGATCCGGCACAGCTGGAACGCCGCGCCGGGCTGCGCCCAGCCACGGTGGCGACGCTGAAGGCGGTCGCCGCGGCAGCCCAGCGCATGCTGCGTGAGGAGGCGGCGGCGCGCCCGGTGATCGGCGCCTGGAGCCAGCTGCTGGACTATCTCAGCGTGGCGATGAAATACGAGCGCGCCGAACAGTTCCGGCTGTTGTTCCTGGACCGCCGCAACCTGCTGATCGCCGACGAGGTGCAGCAGCGCGGGACCGTCGACCACGCACCGGTCTACCCGCGCGAGGTGGTCAAGCGCGCGCTGGAGCTGGGGGCGACCGCGCTGATCCTGGTCCACAACCACCCCTCGGGCGACCCGACGCCGTCGCGCGACGACATCGCCATGACCCGCACGGTCGCCGAGGCGCTCAATGCGGTCAACGTCGCCCTGCACGACCACGTCATCATCGGCCGCCAGGGCCACGCCAGCTTCCG
>JAZFQW010000079.1:0-2280 GCA_036445335.1 Alphaproteobacteria bacterium
CAACGCCACCCACGGCGAAGCAGCCGAACAGCCGGCGCCGATCGGATCGCTCTGCGAGTTGGTCGTCCGCCTTTACGACACGGCGATCGCGGAATTCGAAGGCGCGGCCGAGGCAGCCGAACGGAACGACATCGTCGCCCGCTTCCAGGCCACCTCCGTCGCCGCCGAGATCATCGGCCAGCTTCAGCTCGCGCTCGATCACGATATCGGCGGCCAGATCGCTGACAATCTCGACCGGCTGTACGGTTTCATCCTGTCCCAGCTGCCGATGGTCAACCTCGACAACGATGCCGCCCTGGCCCGACGTCTAGGCGATTTGCTGCGGCCGCTGCGCCAGTCTTGGATGGAACTCGACCGGCAGTTCGGCCACAAGGAAGACGACCTTGCCGACGCCCTTCCGGCGCCGGCCGGCAACGTCGCCGAGCTGGCGACTGCGATCTAAGCCGCGCCAACGCATCCGACCAGCGCCACGTCACGGATTGAGCTCCATCGGTCGATCGACAGCACCATGAACGTTCCGCCCGTCATACCTGCCAAACCCACAGAGGCCGCAACGGCCCTGGCCGCGAGCGCAGGCGAGGGTGGTGAGGATTTCGCTTCAATGATTCCGACTGTTCAGGACAATGGCCATTCGGTCGAGACAACCGGCGCAACCGGGACCGAGATTCCGTCCGATGCCGCGGTCGCTGTTGTCGCGGAGCACACCGACACGGCGGATCGCCCGATCGTTCACCCGATAGTTCACCCGATAGTTCGATTGCCGGGCAATGTGATTCAGTCCCTCATCGCCGAGTCGAAGCTGCTATCCAAAGAACCATCACCGGTCGGAGCCGAGCTCCAGCTCGTCGGCGAAATCGAGGCGGCGCTGACCGCCCCGACGCCGCCCCGGGCTACAGCGGGCGATGGCGCGACGAAAGCAGCCGTCGCCGACGACCGACCTGTCTCCGCTGACCCGCCCACGGAGCCCGCCCGGCCGTACACGCCTGCCGCAGCGACGCCGTGGATCGGCGCAGCCAGCGGATCCGCGACACCGGAAAACCAAACCGGGGAAAGCCGCGGTCCGATTTCGCTCGCCGGTGTGCTCACCGATTTCACCAACCCAGCACAAAATCAGCCGGCGAAGGCAGTACAGACGCAACAAGCCAGTCGCGGGTCCACCATCGCCGTTCCGGCGGTCCACGAACCCGCCGGCGCATCGCCGACCCCCAGTTCGACCGTGGTCGTCGACGGTGGAACTCCACCGAACGGTCAGCCCGCCCTCCCACTCGTCCCGCCCGTGGCCGAACAAGCCACCGTATCGACGGATATCGGCCTCGGCGCGCACGACCTAAAGCCGCGTACCGCTGAAGCAGGCCAGAGCGGCACGAGCAAACGGAGTGCCGAGACCGGTCCAGCCCCCGGCACCAGTGTCGGCAACACCCCCGCACCGATCCGAAAACGGAGTGCCGCGACCGGTCCAGCCCCCGGCACCAGTGTCGGAAACACCCCCGCACCGATCCAAAATCCGACCGGGATGGCCAATGTAACCACCACCCCCGATATCTCGGGGCCGGAAGCGTCTTTGGACGGCGCCTCGCGGGCAGCCGGCACGCCATCGGATGGCACCGCCGCCAAGGCCGCACCCATGATCTCGGGCGCGGGCGCTAGTCCGGCCGCCGCCCAATCCGGCGTGATCAACGACACACCCGCGGCGTGGGGCGGCGACCTCCGCCTCGGCGCCGACAGCATGCGCACGGCGGCCGTCGACCAGGCCTTTCGCGGCCAGCTCCTGCAACCTGCTTCCCAGCAGATCGCGGTGCAAATCTCGCGCGCCGTCCAGCAGGGCGCCGATCGCATCACGGTGCATCTCAAGCCGGCTTCGCTCGGCCACATCTCGGTCGACCTCGAGATCGGGCCCGACAATCGCCTGATCGCGGTGATCGCGGCGGATCGGCCCGAAACCCTCGACCTGATGCAGCGCGACGCGCGCGCGCTCGAACGTGCCCTCAACGACGCCGGCCTCAAGACCGATTCCGGCAGCCTGAGCTTCAACCTCCGCGGTGACGGCAGCGATGACCATGCAGGCAGCGACGACGCCAGCGACTGGTCGTCCTTCGCCGCACCCGACAACGCCGACGACGCGACGACGCCGCCGATTTACGCCCGCACACTGCGTGCCGACGGCGGCATCGACATACGGGTATAGGAGACCGAAACGATGGATGTCACCGCCGCCTTGGGCGCGACCGGTACGACCGGGTCGAGCGTCACCGGAGCCGCCGCCGCCAAGGCCTCGCTCAC
>JAZFQW010000080.1:0-8467 GCA_036445335.1 Alphaproteobacteria bacterium
AAGGGGGTGGCGGCCGGATGCGTCGGGTCGGCGCGGGAACGGCGCTTCGCCAAGAAGGCGCAGGCATTGGCGGATGCGCGGGAGCGGCTCGCGGCGCTGCGGGTAACGCCGACCGAGGCCCGGCGTCACGGTATCGCGGTCAACCGCGACGGCATCCGGCGCAGCGCCGCCGACCTGCTGCGCTATCCCGGCGTCGATCTGGCGCGCCTGGCGTCGATCTGGCCGGAGCTCGCGACGGTGCCCGCGGATGTCGCCGAGCAGGCCGAGATCGACGCGCGCTACGCCGGCTATGTGGAACGGCAGGCCGCCGACATCCGCGCCTTCCGCCGCGACGAATCGCTGATGCTGCCGCCCGATTTGGACTACGGCACCGTGGGCAGCCTGTCCACCGAGGGTCGGCAGAGGTTGGAGGCGACGCGGCCGGCCACCCTGGGCGCGGCGGCCCGGGTGCCGGGGGTCACGCCGGCGGCGTTGGTGGCGCTGCTGCGGCATGTCCGACGCCGCGACGACAGGCTGTCGGCCTGAATCCGATCGCGGCCGCCGATGACCGCCGAGGAGTTTCGCCGGCAAATTGGTGTTTCACGTGAAACCCTCGACCGGCTGTCGCGCTATGTCGCCGTGCTCGAGCGGTGGCAGCCGCGAATCAATCTGGTCGGTCGATCCACCCTGGCGGATGTCTGGCGCCGGCACATGCTCGATTCGGCGCAGCTCCATGCGCTGCTGCCGCCGGGGGCGACCCGCCTCGTCGATCTCGGCAGCGGTGCCGGGTTTCCAGGGATGGTGCTGGCGATCATGGGCGTGCCCGACGTCCATCTGATCGAAAGCAACCATCGCAAGGCCGCATTCCTGGGCGAGGTTTCACGCGAAACATCGGCCGCCGTCACCGTCCATCCGCGGCGCATCGAGGCGGTGGTGCCGTTTGCAGCCGATGTCGTCACCGCGCGCGCGCTGGCGCCGCTCGACCAACTGGTCCGGTGGGCGCGACCATTCGCCGGCGAAGAGACCGTGATGTTGTTCCACAAGGGGCAACATGTTGATAACGATTTGACCCAAGCTACAAGCTGTAGGAATATGCGCGTCCAATCCGTGCCGAGTGTCTCCGATTCCACGGGGACGATCCTGCGACTGACGAGGGCCGGCCGTGCCTAAACCAATTCCCTTCGCGCTCTCGAGTCGATCGCGCGCGCCATCCGTGCCGCGGACCCGAATCCTGGCGATCGCCAACCAGAAGGGCGGGGTCGGCAAGACCACCACGGCGATCAATCTGGGCACCGCGCTGGCGGCGGTGAACAAGCGCGTGCTGATCATCGACCTCGATCCGCAGGGCAACGCCAGCACTGGCCTCGGCGTGCCGCGCGCGCAGCGGGGCCAGGGGTCGTACCAGCTGTTATTCGGAGAGCTGGCGATCGCCGAGGCGACGATCGCGTCACACATCCCCAGGCTGTCGCTGGTCCCGTCGACGGTCGACCTGTCGGGCGCCGAGATCGAACTGGTCGATACGGCGCGACGCGAATACCGCTTGCGCCATGCGATCCGCGATCCGGCCGGCGACTACGACTATGTGCTGATCGACTGCCCGCCGGCGCTCGGGCTGTTGACTCTCAACGCCCTGGTCGCCGCCGACGCGGTGCTGGTGCCATTGCAATGCGAGTTCTATGCCCTTGAAGGCCTTAGCCACCTGATTCGGACGATCGAACGGGTCCGCCGCACCTTCAACGCCGACCTGGAAATTCAGGGCGTCGTTCTGACGATGTTCGACCCGCGCAACAACCTGTCCGACATGGTGGCCGAGGATGTCCGCGGCCATCTCGGACTCAAGGTGTACAAGACGGTCATTCCGCGCAACGTCCGGGTCTCGGAGGCGCCGTCGCACGGCAAGCCGGTGCTGCTGTACGACATGAATTGCGCCGGCTCGCGCGCCTATATCCATCTGGCGGGCGAAGTGCTGAGACGGGAAAAGCGGGTGTCGGCGTGAGCGACGAGCCGATCGCAAATCCCGACACAAGCCGCCGCCGCAGCAATCTCGGCCGCGGGCTGGACGCGCTGTTCGGCGAAGAGGGGTCGGACTACGCCGGACTGGACAAGCTGCGCCGGTCGCGCATGCTGCCGATCGAACTTCTGGTGCCCAACCCGAGGCAGCCGCGCCGCAGTTTCGGCGATGACGAGCTCAGCGAGTTGGCGGACTCGATCCGCGAGCAGGGCGTGTTGCAGCCGATCCTGGTGCGGCCGATCGTCGGCGAGCCCGAGCGCCACGAGATCGTCGCCGGCGAGCGCCGCTGGCGGGCGGCGCAGCAGGCCCGGTTGCACGAAGTGCCGGTCGTCATCCGCGAGCTCGACGACGCCACCGCGCTGCAGATCGCCATCATCGAGAACGTCCAGCGTCAGGACCTAACGGCGCTGGAGGAGGCCGAGGGATACAGCCGGCTGGTCGAGGAATTCGGCCATACCCAGGAGATGCTGGGCCGCGTGGTTGGCAAGAGCCGCAGCCACGTCGCCAATACCTTGAGGCTGCTGGAGCTGCCCGCGCCGGTCCGGGATCTGTTGCAAGACGGCCGCCTGACCGCCGGCCACGCGCGCTCGTTGCTGACCTGCGCCGACCCGGTGGTGGCGGCATACACGGTGGTGCAGCGGGGCCTCAACGTCCGGCAGACCGAACGCCTGGCCAAGCAGGGCGGGGCTACCCGGCCGCGGCGCCGGCGCGCCGCCGCCGCGCCGGCCGACACTGTCAAGGACGCCGACACCCTGGCGCTCGAACAGGAGATCTCCAGCCTGCTGGGGCTGCGCGTGTCGATCGGACGGGGTAGCGGCCAGGACGGCACGCTGACGGTGCATTACCAGAGCCTCGAACAGCTCGACGACTTGCTGCAACGCTTGAGCCAAGGCGCCCGCCCGCCGTCGATCTAGCCCGCACTTCTCACACTGGCCACGGTCAGCCGCGTGGCCGGGCCATGGTCGCGACCTGTAGCATCGTGCGCGCGCAGACGGTCTGGGCCGGAACGCCGGTGCGCTTGCACATCGCCTCGCAGTCGACCAGCAGCGCTAGGGCACGCCCCGCCAGATCCGGTTGCCACCGCGACAGTTGCCGGCGGAAGCGGGGCTGGGCCTTGAAGAAGACCGGTGGCCGCAGCGCCGCCATGGCGCGATCCGGGGCATCGCCGCGGGCGATCGCGGCGGCGGCCAGATGCACCCGGCCGAAATGGCGCTGCGCGGTACGCAGTACCGCCACCGGCGACACGCCCTCGGCGAACAACTTTTCCAGGATCCGGTCGACGGTGCCGCGATCGCCGTCGCCGGCGGCCAGGACCAGGTCGTCCAGCGACTGCGCGGCGGTGTCGCCCACGCACGCCATCACGGCGGCCAGGTCGACCCGGCGGTCGGACCCCATATAGGCGATCAGCTTCTCGACCTCGCGGCGCGCCAGCTGGCGGTCGCCGGCCAGGCGGTCGCCGGCGTAGGATTCGGCATCGCGGTCGATCGCCAGCCCGGCGTCGGACAGCATCGTCCGCACCAGACCGGCCATCGCCTTGGTGTCGGCCATGTAGCACGGCACCGCGGCCGCCGCGTCGGCGCCCTCGCACAGCTTGCGCAGACGCGACCGGGCGGGCAGGTCTCCGGCCTCGATGACGATCAGACCGTCGCCGATTGGCCGCTCGACGACGGGCGCCAGCGTCTCGGCCAGGCCGTCGCCGGCGTCGCGCACCCAGATCGCCCGGCGTCCGCCGGTCAGCGCCTGTGCCGCCGCCTCGTCGGCCAGCCGCGCCGGATCATTCGCCAGGTCGGCGGCCGCCAGCACGGCGACCCGGAACGGGTCGTCGAGGGCGTCCGCGACCGCACGCACCAGCCCGTCGGCCCGTTCCCGCACCAGACCAGAATCGGGCCCGTAGAGCAGTACCGCATGGACGTTGGGCCCGGGCGACCTCAGGAACGCGTCGGCCCGGCTGGCTGTCACTTTCATTGCGCCGCGCCCCTTCTCAATGCGGGCGCCGGCATCCCGGATCGACATCGGGCATGCCGAGAGAGGGATTTGATCGTCGAAATCCCGGCGCTATCCGCTGCGGGCGAAATAGAGCGCCAGCTGGGTGCGGATGTCGCGGCCGAGGCGCCGCAACGCACGGTCGCGCGCGGCCTGTTCGGCGCTAAGCGTGGCATACTCGTCGAGCAGGATATTGTAGCTGGTGATCGTCCCCAGGCGCCGACTCAACAGTTGCTCGCCGTCCGCGGTCGACAGCAGGCTGACGCTGGCGGTCACCACCAGGTTGGCACGGGTGACGTCGTCCTCCTTGCTGATGCCCAGACCCTGCTTGCGTTCGGCGATTTCGACCTCCAGCCGGTAGAGCGGGTCGGTCGGCCGGCCGGAGGGGTTGAGGCCCTCGATCAGAATATTCCGCAGGATCTGCCCAGACCGGTCGGGAATGCGCGCGACGTCGACCCGGGCTAAATCGCCGGCCGTCGCGATGTCGCCCGCCGACCCGTAGAGCGGTTGGAAGCCACAGCCCGCGACCGCCAGCGCGAACAGCAGGACCATTGCCGGCCGCATCGGCATCAGGCGACCACATTGACCACGCGGTTCGGCACGACGATGACCTTGCGAACCGGCTTGCCGTCCAGGGCGCGCAGCACGCCGTCCTGTTCCAGCGCTGCCTGCTCCGCCGCCGCCTTGTCGGCATCGCGCGGCAACTCGATGGTGGCGCGCAACTTGCCGTTGACCTGCACCGCGACGGTCACGGTCTCGTCGACGACCAGCGCCGGGTCTGCCACCGGCCACGCGGTCTCGGCGATTGGCTGGTCGTGGCCCAGACGTTGCCACAGCTCCTCGGCCAGATGCGGCATGATCGGGCCGATCAGCCTGGTCACGGCCTCCAGGCCGGCGCGGCGAACCCACGCGGCCTGATCGTCGTCGCCGTCCAGCCCCTCCAAGGCGTTGGTGAACTCGCGGATGCGCGCGACCGCGCGATTGTAGTGGAACCGGTCCAGATCCTCGGTCACCCCGGCGATGGTCTTGTGCAGCAGGCGCCACACGCTCACCGCTGGCGCGTAGCCGGTCGCCTGGTCCAGACCGTTGGGCATCGACGCGTCGCGCCCGGCCAGCCGCGCCTTCGGCTCGGTGGCCAGTCGCCACAACCGGTTCAAGTACCGCCACGCCCCCTCGACGCCTGAGTCGCTCCACTCCAGGTCGCGGTCGGGCGGGCTGTCCGACAGCAGCAGCAGGCGGGCGGTGTCGGCGCCATACTCCTCCACGACATTCTCCAGGCCGACCGCGTTTTTCTTGGACTTGCTCATCTTTTCGAGCCGGCCGACGGTCAGTGGCGCGGCGTCGGCGGCGTGGACCGGCACGCCGTCGCGCATCGCCACATCTTCGGGATAGACCCAGTCGCCGCTGGGGTCGCTGTAGGTCTCGTGCACCACCATGCCCTGGGTCATCAACCCGGCAAATGGCTCCTCCACCGTCAAGTATCCGCATTTCTTCAGGGCACGGGTGAAGAAGCGCGAATAAAGCAGATGCAGCACGGCGTGCTCGATGCCGCCGATATACTGGTCGACCGGCATCCAGTAATCGACCGCCTTGCGGTCGAAGGCCTTGTCTGCGGTCGGCGAGCAGAATCGGGCGAAATACCAAGACGACTCGACGAAGGTGTCGAAGGTGTCGGTTTCGCGCTCGGCCGCGCCGCCGCACCGCGGGCAGGCGACGTGCTTCCAGGTCGGGTGGTGCGCCAGCGGGTTGCCCGGCTTGTCGAATCCGACATCCATCGGCAGCTCGACCGGCAGGTCGGACGCCGGCACCGGCACGACGCCGCACGCCGCGCAATGGATCATGGGAATCGGGCAGCCCCAATAGCGCTGCCGCGAGACTCCCCAGTCGCGCAGGCGGTATCGCACCGCCGCCGCGCCGTTGCCGCGGTCCTCCAACGCCGCGATGACGCGGTGTTTGGCATCCGACACCGCCAGCGGCTGACCGTCGACCAGGGCGCCCAGTCGGTAGCGATAGGCGGGCAGGGTGGTGTTGGTGTAGGCCGTGTTGGTGATGTGGAAGACCTCGCCCAGGCCATCCAACGTACAATGGGGCGATTGATCGACGCGCGCGCGGTCGGACGCGGGCAGCGCGGCAAACTCGGAATCGCTCAGCACCCGGGCGGTGGGCGGCCACAGCACCGGGATTACCGGCAGCCCGTATTTACGCACGAAGTCCAGGTCCCGCTGGTCGTGGCCCGGGCAGCCGAAGATCGCCCCGGTGCCGTATTCCATCAGCACGAAATTGGCGACGTAGACCGGCAGCTCGACGTCCGCCAGGAACGGGTGGCGTGCCCTGAGGCCGGTGTCGTGTCCCTGCTTCTCCGCCGTTTCGATGGCCTCCTCGCTGGTGCCGAGTCGGCGGCATTCGGCGACGAAGTCGGCCAGCGCGGAGTCGTCGGCGGACAGCGCCTCGGTCAACGGATGATCGGGCGAAATCGCGCAGAAGGTGGCGCCGAATATCGTGTCCGGCCTGGTGCTGAACACCTCCAGTCGGTCGTCGCGGCCGCTCAGATCGAACTGCATGTGGGCGCCGACCGAGCGGCCGATCCACTTCTCCTGCATCAGCCGGACACGGTCCGGCCACCTGTTTAGCGCCTCGATCGCCGCCAGCAGGTCGTCGGCATATTCGGTGATCCGCAGGAACCACTGACTCAGCTTGCGTTTCTCGACCGGCGCGCCGGACCGCCAGCCGCGCCCATCGATTACCTGCTCGTTCGCCAGGACGGTGTTCTCGACCGGATCCCAGTTGACCCATGCCTCCTTACGATAGGCCAGACCCGCTTCGTAGAAATCGAGGAACATCTTCTGTTCGTGGCGGTAATAGTCCGGCGAGCAGGTGGCGAACTCGCGGTCCCAGTCGTACGACATGCCGACCAGCCGCAGCTGCTCGCCCATGATCCGGATGTTCTCCCGGGTCCATTCGGCGGGGTGGACCTTGTTGGCGATGGCGGCGTTTTCCGCCGGCAGGCCGAAGGCGTCCCAGCCCATCGGGTGCAGCACGTTGTAGCCCTGGGCGCGCTTGAACCGGGCCATCACATCGCCGATCGCGTAATTGCGCACATGGCCGACATGCAGCCGCCCGGAGGGGTAGGGGAACATCTCCAGCACGTAGTATTTCGGCCGCACGCCGGCGTCCGCCGCCTTGAAGCATCCGCGATCCTCCCAGATCGCCTGCCACTTGGCCTCGGTTTGCTTGAAGTTGTACCGCGACATCGACAGAGGCTGCTGCTCGAACCTGTTGCTGGGTGGCCGCCGCCCGCCGGTGGCGTCGATCCTAAGGTGCGACGGCCGCGGCGGTAACGCGGATCTCGCGGGCGCGGGTGAGGATCGTGTCCTCCAGCGCGACGGCCGTGTCGGCCGCCACCGCCGCGTCGATCCATTCGCCAGCCGGATCGCGGATCTGGCGGAACACCGCGACGCGGATCCCGTCGGCGCGCAACTGGCGGTCGAGGATATAGACGTTGAGCTTGAAACGCTCGTACGGCGACCCTGGCGGCGCGTACCAGTCGGTCAGGATCACGCCGCCGAACGGGTCGGCGGAATTGACCGGCATGAAGGCGATGGTGTCCAGGCTGGCGCGCCACAGGAAGCTGTTCACGCCGATCCCGCCGCCGCCGGGCTGGGCCTCGCCCTCCCTGGCGCCGCCGAAGCTCAACCCCTCCTCGCCGAACAGGCCGGGGCGGGCCTCAATGCGGGTCTCCTTCGAGTTGATTGGCTCGGCCCCCTCGCTGGGACTGAAATCGGCGCCGCAGCCCGACACCACGGCGACGGCCAGGGCGACACCGGCGAACACCAGTAATCGAGATGGTGGGATGCGGCGAATCATGGCGCGCATAAAATCGGAAATCCCTGAGATACGCAAGGTCATCGCGACCGCTGGCTTCTGCGCGCTCGACCGCGATGACGACGGGCGCCCAGCACGGCCCCGACCGTCGGGTTTTCGTACGCTCGCAGGCCCGCGCCGTCTCATCGACCCGATAGATGACCGGCCTGCCGTCGCCTACGCGGATGTGCCGAGCCAAGTCGGCCGACTGACTCACATAAGGACGGGGGCGGAGCCCGGGTTGGTCTCCCGGACCATGGTCGCCGGCGAGTCGATCACCGGTGAACCGGCACCCCCGGAATCCGCCGACGACTCGAAAAAAAAGGGGACGGCCCGTGGGCCGTCCCCGAAAATGTCGATCGATCGTGTCGATCAGAACGATGCGGTCACACCAACCAGGAAGACCGAGCCCTCGTTGTCTTGAGCAGACCCCGCTTGGTCGAAATCGAAGAACACTAGGTCCGCGTACGGCGTCAAGCCCGGTGCCAACGAGTATTCGACACCGACGCCGATGACCGGTCCTCGGTATCGGTTGCACCGGAGTCGTTCTCGGCCAACAGGGCGTTGGCGCCGAAGGCCCAAGGGCCGGTGCTGAAGGTGGCGCCGATGCCATAGCGCTGCTTGTCATCGGTC
>JAZFQW010000081.1:0-2540 GCA_036445335.1 Alphaproteobacteria bacterium
CCGGGCGGCGGCCGAGACCGCGTTGGCGATCGCTGCCATGGGCGGCACGATCGAGGTCTCGCCGACCCCGCGCACACCATAGGGATGCCCCGGGTTGGGCACCTCCACGATCACCGTGTCGATCATCGGCAAGTCCGAGGCGACCGGTACGCGGTAGTCCAAAAAGCCCGGGTTCTGCAGCCTGCCGTCGGCGCCGTAGATGTACTCCTCGTTGAGCGCCCAGCCGATGCCCTGGACCGCGCCGCCCTGGTACTGCCCCTCGACATAGCTCGGATGGATCGCCCTGCCGGCGTCCTGAGCCACAGTGTAGCGCAGGATCGTGACGCGACCGGTCTCCTTGTCGACCTCGACGTCGACGAGGTGGGTGCCGAAGCCCGGCGCCGCGCCCTGCGCGTTGATCCGGGCATAACCGGCGATCGGCCCGCCGGTCTTGCCGGCGATCTCGGCGATCTCGGCCAGCGACATGGGCTCGAACTTGCCCGCGTTGTCGCCCGCCGGCTTGGCATAGCCGTCCTCCCAGTCGACCGCCTCCTCCGGGATCTCCCAGTATCTGGCCGCCCGCGCGCACATCTCCTTCACGGCTTCGCGGGCCGCCTCGACGGTCGCCATGCCGCTGGAGAAGGTGACGCGGCTGCCGCCGGTGAGGAAGGTGTAGCCGAGCGAACTTGTGTCGCCGATGATCGGCCGAACCTTGTGGTAGTCGATGCCCAGCTCTTCCGCCGCCATCAGGCAGAGCGACGCGCGCGAACCGCCGATATCGGGCGTCCCCGCCATCAGCGTCGCCGTACCGTCCTCGTTGACGTTGATCGAGACGCAGGTCTCGCCGCCGATATTGAACCAGAAGCCCGAGCCGACGCCACGACCCTGGTTGGGTCCCAGCGGTGCGCTGTAATGGTCGTGCTCCTTGACCGCCTGCAGCGTCTCGACCAGGCCGATCGGGCCGAACTTCGGGCCGTAGGCGGCCTGGGTGCCCTGTTTCGCGGCATTCTTCAGCCGGAATTCGACCGGATCCATGCCGATCTTCTCGGCCAGCTCGTCGATCACGCATTCGACCCCGTATTCGGCGATCGGCGCGCCCGGCGCCCGATAGGCCGCGACCTTCGGACGGTTCACGACCACGTCGTAGCCCACGACCTTGACGTTCTCCAGGTCATAGGGCGCGAACGCGCACATCGCCCCCGGCTGGACCGGCGAGCCCGGGAAGGCGCCGGCGAGGTACTTCAGCACCGCCTCGGCGGCGGTGATCCGGCCGTCCTTGGTGACGCCGATCTTGACCCAGACGGTGGCGCCGGAGGTGGGGCCGGTGGCGCGGAACACCTCGGCGCGCGACATCACCATCTTCACCGGCTGGCACGCCATGCCCGAAAGCGCCATGGCCAGCGGCTCCAGATAGACGATGGTCTTGCCGCCGAAGCCGCCGCCGATCTCCGACGCGGTGACGCGGATCTTCGAGACCTCAATTCCGAGCATTTTTGCGCACAGCGAGCGGACCACGAAGTGCCCCTGGGTCGAGCACCACAGCTCGGTCTGGCCGTCCTCCGCGACGCTCGCGACGCAGGCGTGCGGCTCGATGTAGCCCTGATGCACCGGCTCGGTCTTGAACTCTCGCTCCAGGACGACGTCGGCCTGTGCGAAACCGGCCTCGACGTCGCCCAGGCCGACATAGACGCGGTTGGCCACATTCGACGGCTTGTCCGGCGCCGGCTCGACACCCGACGTGTACATGTCCGGGTGCAGCAGAGGCGCGTCCGGCCGCATCGCCTCGACCACGTCGAGCACGTGCGGCAGCGGCTCGTAGTCCACGTCGATCAGCTTGAGCGCCTGCTTGGCGATCGATGCGCTGGTGGCGGCCACGGCCGCGACCGCGTGCCCGTCGTACAGGGCCTTCTCGTGCGCCATGACGTTGCGCACCATATCGCGGTAATTGATCATCATCTCGCCGACTGCCGCGGCCTCGGACGGCATGTCCGGGAAGTCGTCGCGGGTTACGACCGCCTTGACGCCCGGCAGGGCGGCCGCCTTCGACGTGTCGATCGCATTGATGCGGGCGTGGGCATGGGGGCTGCGCAGCACAGCGCCGATCAGCATGCCGGGCAGGTGAAGATCGGCTCCGAACTTGGCGCGGCCCGTCACCTTGTCGACGCCGTCCGGCCTGACCGGCCTTTTCCCGACCCACTTCAGTTTCCGTGGCCTATCCGTCTCGAACGCTGTCGACATGGTCAATTGCCCCTCATTTCGGCGGCCGCGTCCAGCACGGCCCGGATGATCTTGTCATAGCCGGTGCAGCGGCAGAGATTTCCGGCGAGCCAATAGCGCGCCTCGGTCTCGGTCGGGTCCGGATTGCGCTCCAGCAGGTCCTTGGCCGCGACCTGGATACCCGGCGTGCAGATCCCGCACTGCAGCGCCGCGTGTTCCAGGAACTTTTCTTGCAGCGGATGCAGTTCGTCGCCGTTGGCCATGCCCTCGATGGTCTCCACGGTTCGGCCCGCGGCCTCGGCGCCGAGGACCAGGCAGGCGCAGACCAAGCGGCCGTCGAGCAT
>JAZFQW010000082.1:0-3646 GCA_036445335.1 Alphaproteobacteria bacterium
CGCGCGCCATCAGCGTCAGTGCCACGGGAAGCTGGAAGGCGATCCCGAAGGCGAAGATCAGCTTCATCACTAGACTGAGATACTCGCCGACCCTGGCCTCGAGCTGGATCGGCAGCATGTCCGCCACCGCCGGTGCCTCGAACGACAGGAAAAACTTCCATGCGAGCGGGAAGATCACGTAATAAACCATTGCCCCACCTAGAAAAAATAGGATGGGCGTGGCGACGAGAAATGGCAGCAGCGCGCCCTTCTCGTTCTTGTACAGGCCGGGCGCGATGAACATCCAGAGCTGGCCGGCGATGATCGGAAACGACAGGAAGGCGCCGGCGAAGAAGGCGACCTTGACGTAGGTGAAGAACACCTCGGTCAGGCCGGTGTAGATCAGCCGCCGCCCCTCCCCTTCCAGTTCGTTGGCCAGCGGCCGCACCAGGAAGGCGTAGAGGTCGCCGGCGAAGAAATAGCAGGCCAGGAACGCCACCAGCAGCGTGGCGGCGGAAACCAGCAAACGGTTGCGCAGCTCGATCAGGTGATCGAGCAGCGGCATCTGCTTGTCGTTGAGCTCGTCGCCATCCGCGCCTTCGTCTGCCACCGCCGGCACCCTACCGCGAGGGGCTTTCCGGCGATGGGGCCTTCAGCGACGCCGCCGTCCCGTCACCGGTGGATTTCTTGCGCGTGCGCCGCGCGGCACCGGTCTTGCCGGCCGCCGCCGTGCGCTTGGCGGTCTTCCTGGCCGCCGCCTTGCCGGCCGGCGCGGGCTCCATCGGACCGTTGACCGCCGTGGCGGGGTCTCCGGACGCCTTGGCCGCAGCGCCGGCGCCGGGCTTCGCCTCGATCGGCGCGCCAGTTTTCGCCGCCGGCTTCGTGCCGGCCGCCTTGGCCGCGTCCTTGCCGGTCGAATCCGCCTTGGCGGACTTGGCGGCGTTGACGTCGAAGGCGCCCTTCAGGTTGCCGGTCGGATCGATCGTTTTCTCGATCTCTTTCTTGATGTTGAATTTGCTCGCCTGCTGAACCGATTTGCGGACGTCTTCCAGCTCCGTGTCCCGCACCATATCGTCGACGTGGCGCTGGAAATCACTGGTCATGCGGCGCAGCGCCCGCATCCATTTGCCCAAGGTATAGAGCGCCTTGGGTAGGTCGCGCGGACCGATCACGATGAGCGCGATGAGCGCTATGACGGCGAGTTCCGGCCAGCCGATATCCAGCATGGTGATTATCCAGGGCCCAGCGGTTCGGCCAACCCGCGACCGGCCGCCCCGGCGCGTGGCCCGTCACGCGAGCGCCGACCAATATGATCAGGTCTTCGCCTCGTCCTTGTTCGACGTCGACGACATGGCGGCACTGCCTTCATCGTCGATCTGCTTGCTGGCCTGGTCTGACGGTTCATCATCGTCGCGCATCCCAGACTTGAAGTTCTTCACCCCTTTGGCGACGTCCCCCATGACCTTCGGCAGCTTGCCGGCGCCGAAGATGATGAGGACGATCACCAGGATCAGGATGACCTGCCAAACACCGATACTCATTCTCACAACTCCGTACACCGTGGTCGGACCCGAGCGCGGCCGAGTGAAGCGGGATAATGGCAGAAAGCCAAGGTCCCCGCAATGCCCGGCCGGCGCCGGCGCCTGTTGCTTACATGGCGTCTTGCTTAGAAAAAACAAATGCTTGGCGCGGGTCCAGCGCGATCGATACATAACTCTGCTCGGTCGGCAGAAATTGTCCGGGCATGCGCGCGTGCAGGTGCAGGTCGCCCGAGGCGCCGTCGCGGACCGACAGGTGGATCAGGCTGGTCCGGCCCAGCAGCCGCGCCGCCTCGACCCGGCCCCGCACGGCCGCGCCATCGCCGCCCCCATCGTCCGCCGTAACCTCCAGCCGCAGCCCCTCGGGTCGGATCAGCACATCGACAGCGCCGCCCTCCTGATGGCCCGGCGCCGGCACGCGGCCGAGCGGCGTGGCGACGTGACCGCCGTCCACCGTGCCCGGCAACCGGTTGACCTCGCCGAAGAACCCGGCGGCGAATGCGTCGGCCGGCCGGCAATAGAGATCGACCGGACTGCCGGTCTGGACAATTCCGCCGTCACGCATCAGGGCGATCCGGTCGGCCAGGAACATCGCCTCTTCCGGATCGTGGGTGACGATCATCGTCGCCGCGCCATTCTGTTTCAGCACATGCAGCGTCTCGTCGCGAACCTGCGCGCGCAGCCGTGCGTCCAGCCCGGAGAACGGCTCGTCGAGCAGTAGGACGCCGGGCCGCGGCGCCAGGGCGCGGGCCAGGGCGACGCGCTGCTGCTGGCCGCCCGACAGCATATGCGGATAGGCGTCGGCCATGTCGGCCATGCCGACCTGGCGGAGAGTCGCCAGGGCGCGCCGCCGTCGCCCACCGCCGGCGATCTCGGTCAGGCCGAAGCGCACGTTGTCCAGCACGGTGAGGTGCGGAAACAGCGCATAGTCCTGGAACACCAAGCCGATGCCGCGGCGCTCCGGCGGCATGCTGCGGCGGCGATCGGCGACCAGCCGTCCGGCGATCCACACCGCGCCGTGCTGCAACTCCTCCAGCCCGGCCGCAACCCGCAGCAGGGTCGACTTGCCGCAGCCCGACGGGCCGACCAGGCAGACGATCTCGCCCGCCGCGACCGACAGTTCGACGCCGTCGACGGCCAGCACCGGGCCGTAGGCGTGGGTGACGCGTTCGAGCCGTAACGCGGTATCGGCGGCCGCGTTGATACCGTCCCGAAGGTGGAATTGGGCGCTCATCTCGGATATCGCTGACTACCTGTGCGAAGCCGTCATCACTTAAGAAGCGCCGGCGGGATTTTGCAACTGATTCTTAATCTCAACGCTACGAATTGGCGAACAGGTCGTCCGTTCCGCCGCGACCGTCATCGCCCAGTTCGTCGTCGGCTGCGGCCGGATCGTCGGACCCGCCGCCCGGCAGGGTGGCGATCGCCGGCCGGCGGTCGAGCAGTCCGGCCGCCTTGAGGTCGTCGACGCCGGGCAGGTCCTCCAGCGACACCAGTCCGAAATGGTCGAGGAACGCCTTGGTGGTCAGCCAGGTAAGCGGACGGCCGGGGGTCTGCCGCCGGCGTCCCGGGCGGACCCAGCCCGCCTCCAACAGCGCATCCAGCGAGCCCTTGCTGGTGGCGACGCCGCGGATGTTCTCGATCTCCGCGCGGGTCACCGGTTGGTGATAGGCGATGATGGCGAGGGTCTCGACGGCGGCGCGCGACGGCTTCCGCGGCAGCTCGCGTGTCGTTCGCATCCGCGCGGCCAGATCGGGCGCGGTGCGCATCGCCCAGCCGTTGGCGACGCGGACCAGATTGACTCCGCGGCCCTCGTAGAGGTTGGCCAAGTCGGCCAGTATCCCGGCGAGGTCGGTCCCATCTGGCAGGCGGTCGCGCAGCGCCGACTCGTCCTGCGGCTCGGCGGCGGCGAACAGCAGCGCCTCGACCAGGCGCAGATGCTGGGCGCGTCCAGTGTCGACTGTTTCGCCCGCCAAGCTTACCACGTTGTCGGTCATGACCGGCCCTCCGTGCGGCGCAGATATATCTGATCGAAGGCGCGGTCTTGCCGCAGCACGATCTTTCCCGCCTTCGCCAGTTCCAGGGACGCCGTCAGCATGGCGGCCAGCGCCGACCTGGCGACGATCGAA
>JAZFQW010000083.1:0-5346 GCA_036445335.1 Alphaproteobacteria bacterium
ACACCGCGCGCTGGCACCAGATCCTGAGCCATGCGCTGGCCAACGCCGAGCTGGTGGACGCCTTCCTGCTGGTGAACCGGGTGCGCATGAGCAAATCGCCGCGAGAGATCGAGTTCCTGATGCAGGCCGGCAAGATCGCGGCGGCGGCCATGCAGGCCACCATCGATGCGGCGCGGCCCGGCGTCAGGGAATGCGACGTGATCGCCGAGCTATACCGCGTGACGACCGCCGGTACGCCGGAGTTCGGGGGGACTTTCACCTGCAAGCCGCCGAACGCAATGGTCGGCGAGTATTGCTCGGCCCCCCACCTCAGTTGGACCGATGCGCCCTTGGCCGAGGGCGCGGTGTTCTATATCGAGCTCGGCGGGTGTCGGCATCGCTACCATGCGCCACTCTCCAGATGCCTTTACCTGGGCACGCCGACCGAGCGCATGGACCATGTCGCGAAGGTCATCGCCGAGGGCTTGCAGGCTGTGCTGGACGCGGTGCGCCCCGGTATCGTGTGCGAGGATCTGGCCGCGGTCTGGAAAAAGGTCGTATCCCGCCACGGAATCGAAAAGGACTCGCGCATCGGCTACCCGGTGGGCATCGGCTATCCGCCGACCTGGGGCGAGCTGACCTGCAGCCTGCGCAGCGGCGACCGGACGGTGCTGGAGCCGAACATGACGTTCCACTGCATCCCGGCGATATGGATGGACAGCTACGGCCTGGTGATCAGCGAGTCGTTCGTCGTCACCGAACAGGGGGCGAAGACTTTCGCCGACTTTCCGCGGCGACTCTTCGCCAAGCGATGAACCGGCGGATCGATCCGGCAGTCAATCCCGGCCTCAGATCACCTTGGCCTCGTCCTTCAGGCGGGCGACCAGATCGGCGGCCGAGGCGACGCGGGCGCCGGCCGGGCGGGGCGGCGGCTCGGTGACCTTCAGCGTGGTCAGCCGCGGCGTCACGTCGACACCCAGCGCTTCCGGGGTCAGGGTCTCAAGCGGCTTTCGCCTGGCCTTCATGATCGCCGGCAGGGTGGCGTAGCGCGGCTCGTTGAGGCGCAGATCGACGGTGACCACCGCCGGTAGCGTCAGGTCGATGGTCTCCAGCCCGCCATCGACCTCACGCACCACCCGCAGCCGCTCGCCGTCGAGCTCCATGCGCGACACGAACGTGCCCTGCGCCCAGCCCAGCAGCGCCGCCAGCATCTGGCCGGTCTGGTTGTTGTCGCCGTCGATCGCCTGCTTGCCCATCAGGACCAGCCGGGCGCCTTCCTGGACGGCCACCGCCTTCAGCAGCTTGGCGATCGCCAGCGGCTCCAGATCGACGTCGGACTGCACCAGGATGCCGCGGTCGGCGCCCACGGCCAGGCCGGTGCGCAGCACGTCCTGCGAAGCCGCCGAGCCGGCCGAGACGACCACGACCTCGGCGGCGACGCCCGACTCCTTCAGCCGCACCGCCTGTTCCACCGCGATCTCGTCGAACGGATTCATCGACATCTTGACGTTGGTCAGCTCGACGCCGGTCTGGTCGCCCTTGACCCGCGCCCGCACATAGGCGTCGAGCACCCGCTTTACCGGAACCAGGATTTTCATGGCGCCGCGGCTCCCGCTCAAGACCTGAGCGACGTGTTGTCCGGGTCGTAGGGCGACTCCGGGATCACCGTGGCCGGGAAGCGCCGGCCCAGGATCTCGACCTGCAGCGCGGTGCCCAGCTCGGCTGAGTCGGGCGTGACGTAGGCCAGCGCCAAGCTCTTGCCTGCGGTGTGGCCGTAGGCGCCGGCGGTGCAGCGGCCGACCATCGCGCCGGCGCGATACAGCGGCTCGTTGCCCAGGCAGTCGGCATCGTCGGGGTTGACTTCCAGGGTGACAAAGCGCCGCGGCACGCCGGCGTCGCGCTGCGCCAGCAGCGCGCCGCGGCCGACGAAGTCGCCCTTGTCGAGATGGACGAAGCGGTCGAGCCCGGCCTCCAGCACGGTGTAATCGCGTGTCAGGTCCTGGCCCCACATGCGGTAGGACTTCTCGATTCTGAGCGAATCCATGGCGCGCATGCCGCACATGCCCAGGCCATATTCGGCCCCGGCCGCGACCAGGGTGTCGAAGATATGGTGCTGGTACTGGATCGGGTGGTGCAGCTCCCACCCCAGGTCGCCGACGAAGTTGATCCGCAACGCCCGCGCCGGGGCGACGCCGATCGCGATATGCCGGCCGGTGAGCCACGGGAACGCCTGGTTCGACAGGTCGGTGTCGGTGACCTTCGCCAGGATGTCGCGGGCACGCGGTCCGGCCAGCACCAGCACGCCGTGTGTGGTGGTGACGTTGTCGACCCGCACGCTGCCGTCGTCCGGCATGGTCTTGACCAGCAGGTCGTGGTCGTAGCGCTCCGCCGCGCCCGAGCTGATCAGGTAGAACCGCTCGGGCCCGTCGCGCATGATGGTGAATTCGGTACGCACGCCGCCGCGGACCGTCAGCGCGTGCGACAGGTTGATGCGGCCGACCTTCTTCGGCAGCCGGCGCGCGACCAGCCGGTCGAGGAACGCCTCGGCGCCCGGGCCGGAGACGTCGAACTTGGAGAAGCTGGTGATGTCGATCAGGCCGGCGCGCTCGCGCAGCGCGCGGCACTCGTTGCCGACATGCTCGAAATAGTTCGACCGGCGGAAGCTCCAGATGTCCCGGCGCTCGACGCCGTCCGGTGCGAACCAGTTCGGCCGCTCCCAGCCATAGCGCTGGCCCCACACCGCGCCCCGCGCGTCCAGCTTGTCGTGGATCGGACTGGTCTTGGCCGGCCGCGCCGCCGGCCGCTCCTCGTCGGGATAGTGGATGATGAAGACGTGCTCGTAGGTCTCCTCGTTCTTCAGCCTGGTGTAGGTCTTGTTGGCGTAGGCGCCGAAGCGGCGCGGATCGGTGTCAAGCATGTCGATACCCGGCTCGCCCTCGACGACCCACTCGGCGAGTTGCCAGCCGGCGCCGCCGGCGGCGGTGACGCCGAAGCTGTGGCCCTCGGACAGCCAGAAGTTCCTCAGCCCCCAGGCCGGACCGACCAGCGGGCTGCCGTCCGGCGTATAGGCGATCGGGCCGTTGACCACCTGCTTGACCCCGGCCTCGGCGAAAATCGGCACGCGCTCGATCGCCGCCTCGATATGCGGCTCCAGCCGGTCGAGGTCGCCGGGAAACAGATCCTGGCCGAAACTAGCCGGCACGCCGTCGAGGAACACCGCCGGCGCGCCCCTCTCGTAGGGCCCCAGGATCATGCCCTGGCGTTCCTCGCGCAGATAGTACGAGGCGTCGGATTCGCGCAGCACCGGCATCTCCGGCAGGCCGGCCTCGTTGCGCTCGATCAGCGCGGGGTGGGCGTCGGTGACGATGTACTGGTGCTGCACCGGGATCACCGGCAGGTCGAGCCCGACCATCGCCGCGGTCTGGCGGGCGTAGTTTCCGGTGGCGCTGACGACGTGTTCGCAGGTGATCTCGCCCTTGTTCGTGGTCACCAGCCACTCGCCGTTCGGCTTTTGTGCGATCGCGGTCACCTCGGTGTTGCGGTGGATCTCGGCGCCGCGGTTGCGCGCGCCGATCGCCAGCGCATTGGTCAGGTCGACCGGCGCGATATGCCCGTCGTGGGGATGGAACAACGCGCCGACCAGCCCGTCGATGCTGACCAGCGGCCACAGGACCTGGATCTCCTTCGGCCCGATCATCTCGAACGGGACGCCGATGGTGTTCGCGGTGCCGCAGTACTTGTGGTACTCGTCCATCCGCTCCTTGTTGGTCGCCAGCCGCAGGTTGCCGGTGACGTGGAAGCCGACGTCCTGGCCGGTCTCCTCCTCCAGGGTCTTGTACAGGTCGACCGAGTATTTGTGCAGCTGGCCGACCGTGTAGCTCATGTTGAACAGCGGCAGCAGTCCGGCGGCGTGCCACGTCGACCCGGCGGTCAGCTCGGTGCGCTCCACCAGCACGACGTCCGACCACCCCTTCCTGGCCAGGTGGTAAAGGGCGCTGACGCCGACCACACCGCCGCCGATCACGACCACCCGCGCGTGCGTCTTCATCGTTCGTCTCCTCGCCTCATCCGTCCGGCGGCCGATCAGTCGTCGACGGTTACGCCGTATTCCAGCCCTGAATCCGCCAGCCATCGCCACAGATACGCGGCGAACGACCGGCGCACGTAGATCTCGAAGACCGGGCCGCCGGCATCGTCGTCCGCCTCCGTCCGGTGCAGGACCGCGTCGACCCCGGCGATCAGGCTCTGCGCCACCTGCCCCGGCCGGAATGCCCGGGCATGCAGGTCGAGCGGGCACCCCTTGGCCAGTACGTCGCGCGCCCGCGGCCCGGCCAGCCGGATCACCGTACTGTTGTCGCCGACGTCCACGACACCGGCGGCGAGCCCCGCGAGCGCGCCGCCGAGCGCGTCGAGCAGGCCCGGCGCGCCGTCCGGTGGCGCCGTCAGCAGCCATTCGTCGGGACCCAGCCACAGCGCGGTCACCGCGCCGCTGCCCGCCGTCGTGTTCGGGTCGGTGGGCAGCACCATGTCCAGCACCTTGCCGACGGCAGTCATGAAGCCGCGGTCGGCCGGGTCGCCGCGCAGATTGAGCTTGACCGTATGCGCAATCTCGGCCAGCCGTACGCGTGTACTTCCATTTATCCCGGCGGCGGCGTACGTCGTGGTCGGCTCATGGGCCAGGGCCGACCTGCGCTCTGCCGTCGCCGCGCTAGCCATCGAGCCGCGCCCCCTCGGGGTCGTAGAACACCGGGCTGGTCACGGTCACGGGAATGGTGCGGTCGGGCATCGCGACCCACAGCCGCTGGTCGATGCGCGCGCCGCCGCCCTTGACCAGCGCCAGCGCGATCGACCGTCCGACGGTGGGGCTGCGATAGCTGGACGTGACATGGCCCAGCATCGGCGCAGGCGGGCGCGGCGCCGCGTCGCTGGCGATCACGTGGGCGCCCTCCTCCAGCAGCTCGGCCGGGTCGTCGGTAAACAGGCCGACCAACTGCTTGCGGTCCTCGCGCACCATGTCGCGGCGGGTCAGCGACCGCTTGCCGATGAAATCGGGCTTCTTCTTCGACACGATCCAGTTCATCCGCAGGTCGACCGGCGTAACCGTACCGTCGGTTTCCTGACCGACGATGACGAAACCCTTCTCGGCACGCAGGACGTGCATCGCCTCGGTACCGTACGGCGTCAGGTCGTATGATCGGCCGGCGTCGACCACGGCCTGCCATACGGCCAGGCCGTACGACGCCGGAACGTTGACCTCGTAGCTCAGCTCGCCGGTGAAGCTGATGCGGAATACCCGCGCCGGCGCGCCGGCGACGTGGCCCTCGCGGATCGCCATGTGCGGAAACGCCGCGCCGTCGAGGTCGATGT
>JAZFQW010000084.1:0-8695 GCA_036445335.1 Alphaproteobacteria bacterium
CGGCGGCGGCTATGTCGGCTTTTGGTTCTATGCCTCGGAGAGGGTGCGCGACGGCATCGACGACTGGGTCGCCGGCCAGCGCGCCCACGGCGTCGACGTCCGCTATCGCAGTGTCGATATCGGCGGCTTTCCGCTGAAGCTGGCGGCCGAGGCCCGCGACTTCGTGGTGACGCGCGGCGACGGGGCGGCCTGGCGGGGCGACGACCTGGAGGCAAGCGCCCTGCCCTGGCGGCTGACGCGGATCGATTTCGCGCTCGCTGGCGACCACGAGTTGACGGTGCCCGGCATCCCGGCGTTTACAGTGACCACCCGCGGCGGCGATGGCGATCTGCAGCTGGCGCCCGACGGCCGGTTGACCGCCGCCCAGGTGTCGCTGTCCGACGTCGCCGTGGCGCTGCCCCGCGGCGCCGGCGTCGTCACCCTGGCGGGGCTCGACCTGGCGGCCGAGGAGCGGCCGGCCGACGAGTCCGGTTTGCCCGACCTGGCCGCCCGCGGCGTTGCCCGCGCGATCGATCTGCCGGCCTCGCCGTTGCCGGCGCTGGGGTTGGCGATCGACCATGCCGGCATCGACGTGACGGTCACCGGCCCGGTGCCGCCGGTCCTGAACGAGCCGGCGCTGGCGGCGTGGCGCGACTCCGGCGGCGAGCTCAGGATCGAGCGGTTGTCGCTGCGATGGGGCCCGCTGGTGATCGAGGCCAACGGCACGATTGCGCTGGACGAGGCACTGCAGCCAAGCGGCAAACTGGTCGCGCAGGTCCAGGGGTTTCTGGAGACCGTCGACGCCCTGGTCGAGGCCGGGATGATCGAGGCGAAGGACGCCGGCTACGCCAAGGCCGGTCTGGCGCTTTTGGCCGGGCCGCCTGGGCCCGACGGCACCGCCACGCTGACCGCGCCGCTGCGGTTGCGCGACCGTCGGCTGACCTTGGGCCCGCTGCCGCTCGCTGAACTGCCGGCGATCGTCTGGCCGTAACCGGGCGCGACGGCTTCGAACGTAACGGCTCGCATGTCCCGAGATGCTGGTGATATCGGCGCCAACCCCCTCACCGTCCCGTCGCTGACTCGACAGCGCCGCGCAGGCCGCGGCCAGTGTGAGAAGTGCGGGCTAGAGCTTTTCGCGACTCCCTCACGCCTGCTTTGCCTTGACGACGCCGCGGCGGATCGCGCGGGTTCGGGTGAACAGCTCGTGCAGCTTGTCGCCCTCTTCCCAGCGGATCGCCCGCTGCAGGGCGGTCAAGTCCTCGTTGAAGCGCTGGATGATCTCCAGCACCGCCTCCTTGTTGTTGAGGAACACGTCGCGCCACATCGTCGGATCGGACGCTGCGATGCGGGTGAAGTCGCGGAAGCCGGCGGCGGAGAAGCGGATCACTTCGGCCCTGGTATGATCCTCCAGGTCGGCGGCGGTGCCGACGATGGTGTAGGCGATCAGGTGCGGCAGGTGCGAGGTGATCGCCAGCACTTTGTCGTGGTGCTCCGCCGACATGATCTCGACCATCGATCCCATGCCGCGCCACAGCGAGGCCACACGGTCGACCGCGGCATTGGGCGCGCCGTCCGGCGTGAGAATGGCCCAACGGCCCTCGAACAGCTCGGCGAAGCCCGCCTCCGGCCCGGATTGCTCGGTGCCGGCGATCGGGTGACCGGGGACCAGGGCGACCCCGGCAGGCAGCTGCGGCGCCAGCGATTGCCGCACGCAGCCCTTGACCGACCCCACGTCGGTGACGATCGCGTCCGGCTTGAGCGCCGGCGCGAACGCCCGCGCCAGGTCCTCATAGGCGCTCAGCGGGGTGCACAGCATGACGCAGTCGGCGCCATCGACGGCGGCCGCCGGGTCGGCCTCGACCCGGTCGACGAATCCCAGCGCCATCGCGGTGTCGCGGGTCCTGGCGCTGCGCGCGTGGCCGACCACCTGGCCGACCAGCCCGTGTTTCCGCGCCGCCCGTGCCACCGACGAGCCGATATGGCCCAGTCCGATCAGCGCGAGAGTTCCAAAGATCGGTTCGTTCGCCATATTGCTAACCCAGCCATTCCGCCAACGCATCCGTCAGCGCGCGCATTTCGTCCTCGGTACCGATGGTCACGCGCAGGCAGCCGGGCAGGCCGTAGGGGCCCATCTGGCGAACCAGGATGCCACGCGCCTTGAGGGCCTGCCGGGCGCTCTCCGCGTCCTCGGCGGCGTTCCTGCCGTCGCGCCGGGCGAAGTCGACAAGCACGAAGTTGCCGACCGACGGGTGGACCATCAGGCCCAGCGACCGCAGCCGTTCCGCCGTCCAACCCCGCCATGTGTCGTTGTGGACGCGGCCGGCGTCGACGAACGCCACGTCCTCGAGCGCCGCGAGCCCGGCCGCCAGGGCCGGGGCGGTGACGTTGAACGGGCCGCGCACCCGGTTCAGCACATCGGCGACCGCGGCCGGGCAATAGGCCCAGCCCAGCCTGAGCGCGCTCAGCCCGTAGATCTTGGAGAAGGTCCGGGTCATCACCACGTTGGCCGCGCGATCGACCAGATCGGCGCCGGCGCCGTAGTCGTCGAGCGCGATGTATTCGGCGTAGGCGGCGTCGAGCACCAGCAGCACCGAGTCGGGCAGGCCGGCGTGGAGGCGCCGCACCTCGCCGGTGGTCAGATAGCTGCCGGTCGGGTTGTTGGGATTGGCCAGGAAGACCAGCCGGGTGCAGTCGGTGACCCGCGCCAGCAGCGCGTCGACATCGGCCTTCAGACCGGATTCCGGCGCCGCGACCGGGGTGGCGCCCGCCGCCTTCGCGCTCAACGCATACATCAGGAACCCGTGTGCCGAATGCAGGACCTCGTCGCCCGGGCCGGCATAGCTCTTGGTCAACAGGCCGATCAGCTCGTCGGAGCCGGCGCCGCACACGATGCGCGCCGGGTCCAGTACGTGATGCCGGCCCAGCGCCCGGCGCAGCGCCACCGCGTCGCCGTCCGGATAGCGGTGCAGCTCGCCCGCCAGCGCCCGATACGCCGCGACCGCGCGGGGGCCGGTGCCCAGCGCGCTCTCATTGGAGGCCAGCCGGATCACCCGCTCGGCGTCCGCCTTCGACTCGCCGCCGACATAGGGCGCGATGGCCATGATTCCGGGTCGCGGCGTCGGCCCGGTCATCGGTCGGACGATCGTTTCGGCCCGTCGAGCACGATCGGCTCGGCATAGCCGCCCAGCACCCTGGCGGAACCGCGCCGGGCGCCCACTAGGCCGGTCAGGCGATCGCAGCGATCGTCGTCCGCGCCGATATAGCCGGAGATCTCCGCCACCCAGAGGTCGGTCGCCGACCCGCGCGCACCGCCCGCCGGCGCGACCCGCCACGCCAGCAGCGGCTCCAGGCCGGCCTCCCGCAGCGCGGCGTCGATCGCGGCGCGGCCGTCCGAGCGCGGCGCGTCGATGGCCACGATGCTCCGATCGCTCCCGGTCGCCTCGCGCGCCACCCTGCCGACCGCGACCGCGGCGGTCTTCGCCGCGGCGTCGGACCGTACGAACGGCAGCCCGAAACAGATGCGTGGCGCGTCGTCTCCACCGGCCGGTAGGTCGTGCAGCCAGGACGCCGCGTCCGCGTTCCAAGGCAGCACTGCCAGCGTCACGTCGCCGTCGACGACCGCCCTCAGGCACGCGCCGACGCTCGCCGCGGCGTCGCGCCCGGGCGTGCCGCCGAAATGGTCGCGCGCCAGCTCCCAAAGGCCGCGATCGACCGAGGGTTCGGGCACCGCGATCGAGAACGGTCCCTGCATGCAGGTGAAGGCATTGATGATCTCACGCCAGATCCGCACCAGCGACGGCGGCGGGAAATGCCCGCCATGGCGGGCGACCAGACGCCGCGCGATCTCGGCCTCCCGGCCCGGCCGCAGCTTCGCCTGGCCGTTGCGTTTGGCCGCGATGATCTGCTCGATCATGCCGCTGCGTTCCATCAACAGATCGTGGATCCGGTCGTCGATCCGGTCGATCTGTCGGCGCAGGGCGTCGAGCGGCGGGGCGGAAGCGGTCATGGGCGGGCCGGCATCTGTCAGGGCCGGATAGGAATAATGCGCAAGTGGATGGAACGCAAAGGAATCTCCCAACCACTCGGCTGCTGGCACCGCAATAGGAAATCGTTGACAGCCCGCCGCCGCTCCCCCTAGCTATTCAATCCTTTAGCTACAGGCTGGACGGCGCGCGGGCATGACTGCCTCCATCCATATCAGCGCGCCGGCGGCGCCCGGCGCGACGCTGCCGGGCCGCCAGGTCGAACTGGCCGCCGACCGGCCGATGCCGCTCGACTGCGGCGCGGCGATCGGACCGTTCACCGTCGCCTACCAGACCTATGGGACGCTGAACGCCGACCGCTCCAACGCCATCCTGACCTGCCACGCGCTGACCGGCGACCAGTTCGTCGCCGAGCCGCACCCGGTCACCGGCAAGCCGGGCTGGTGGACCCTGACGGTCGGGCCGGGTCGGCCGATCGACACCGACCGCTACTTCGTGATCTGCGCCAACGTGCTGGGCGGCTGCATGGGCACGACCGGGCCGAAAGAGATCGACCCGGCGACGGGCACGCCGTTCGGCCTGCGCTTTCCGGTGATCACTGTCGGCGACATGGTGCGGGCGCAGAAGCTGCTGATCGACCATCTGGGGATCGACCGGCTGCTGTGCGTGACCGGCGGGTCGATGGGTGGCATGCAGGTGCTGCAGTGGGTGGCGACCTATCCCGACCATGTCTACGCCGCCCTGCCGATCGCCACGGCGGCCCGCCATTCCGCCCAGAACATCGCCTTTCACGAGGTCGGCCGGCAGGCCATCATGGCCGATCCGGAATGGCACGCCGGCGACTATTACGCCAACGGGGCGCGGCCGACCGGCGGGCTGGCGGTCGCCCGCATGGCGGCGCACATCACCTATCTGTCGGAGGGCGCGCTGACCCGCAAGTTCGGCCGCAACCTGCAGGACCGCCAGGACCTGAGCTACCGCTTCGACGCCGACTTCCAGGTCGAGAGCTATCTCAGGCACCAGGGCATCACCTTCGTCGACCGGTTCGATGCCAACTCGTACCTCTACATCACCCGGGCGATGGATTACTTCGACCTGGCGCGCGACTATGGCGGCGTGCTGGCCGACGCCTTCCGCGACACCGCGGTGCGCTATTGCCTGGTATCGTTCACCAGCGACTGGCTGTTCCCGACCGCGGGGAACCGGGCAATCGTGCACGCGCTCAACGCCGTCGCCGCCAGCGTCAGCTTCGTCGAGATCGACAGCGACAAGGGGCACGACGCGTTTCTGCTGGACGAGCCTGAGTTCCACCAGGTATTGCGCGGCTTCCTGGACGGCATCGCCGAGCACCGTGGTCTGGAGCCTGCCGACGCCAGCACACCGGGCGCCGAGACGCGGTGATGCCGCGCGACCCCGACCGGCCGGGCGCGGTGTCGCGCGCCAACGACATCCGCGTCGACTTGCGGCTGATCGCCGGCATGGTGGCGCCCGGCAGCCGGGTACTGGATGTCGGCTGCAGCGACGGCGCCCTGTTGCGCGCGCTATGGCAGCAGAAGCGGGTCGACGGCCGCGGCATCGAGATCTCGAAAGACGGGGTGCGCATCTGCCTCAGCCACGGCCTGTCGGTGGTCCAGGGCGACGCCGACACCGACCTGGCCGACTATCCGACGGCGGCCTTCGACTACGCGATCCTGAGCCACACACTGCAGGCGATGCACGATCCCAGGGGCGTGCTGGACAACCTCGTCAGGATCGGCCGGCAGGCGATCGTCAGCTTCCCCAATTTCGGCTATTGGCGGCTCAGGCTGGCGCTGATGGTCCGCGGCCGGATGCCGGTGACCAAGCGGATGTCGTACCAGTGGTACGAGACGCCGAACATCCATTTCTGCACGATCGCCGACTTCGCCGCGCTGTGCCGCGAGATGGGCATCGCCATCGACCGCTGCCTGATCCTGCCGGCCGGCGGCCGCGTCGTGGAGATGGCACCCGGCGCGGTCGCCAACTGGATCGGCGAACAGGCGGTGCTCGTGCTCAGTCGGAAGGCCGGCTGACGGTCATCGAGGCGGCGTCGGCCGCCCGCGCGGTGGCGCCACCCAGCGGGATCAGCATCGGCCGGCGGCGGACCTGGCGCCGCGCCGCCGCGATCTGGTAGAGCTGCTTCGACGCCTCGATCATCACGACCCCGGCGAACCGATCGAACAGCCGCGACCCGACTCGCTCCCACGCCGTCGCCGATTTCAGCAGGAAACGCGACCGGGTCGGCGGGATATAGAGCGCGCGGGCGACCTGCTCCGGCACGAACTGGTTGTCGCGCAGCATGCGCGACAGCTGCGAGGTGCTGTAGGGATGGCCGTGGCCGAACGGCGTGCGGTCGACCCGCGCCCAGATTCCGCGGCGGTTGGGGGCCACCGCCAGCAGCCGGCCGCCGCCATCCAGCACGCGCCAGATCTCGCGCATCAGGCCGCGCAGGTTTTCCGTCACCTCCAGGTCGTGGACCAGCAGCACCCGGTCGACCGACATGTCCGGCAGCGGCAGCTCGGTCTCCTCCACCAGGGCGACCTGGCCCGGCCCGCTGGCCGGCCAGTGCATCACGCCCTGGCGCGCCGGCATCACCGCCAGTACCCGCTCGGCCTCGTCGCGGAACTGCGTCAGGTAGGGCGTCGCGAAGCCGACTCCCAGCACGACCTGGCCGCGCAGGTCGGGCCACAGCAGGCGAGTGCGCCGGCGGATCATGCGCTGGGCGACCAAGCCCAGGCTGCTACCGTAGAACTCGCGCAGGTCGACGACGTCGGTGTACATTGCGACTCCAACTTTACCAGCCATTAGTTGGGGACTGATGTGGCGGGAGGTAACCCCACATGCGCCCGGCTGAGTGTACCGTAACGATGCGATGCGAGGTGATCGATGACGGCCCTGCAAGTCGAACTGTTGCCGGCCTTAAGCGACAACTATATCTATCTGCTGCACGAGCCCGACGCCGGCGTCACGGCGGTCGTCGACCCGGCGACGCCGGACCCGGTGATCGCCGCGCTGGAGGCGCGCGGGGCCGGGCTCGACCTGATCCTCAACACCCACCACCACATGGACCATATCGGCGGCAACGCCGCGCTGAAGGCGCGCTATGGCGCGCGCCTGATCGGCCCGCGCGCCGAGGTCAGTCGCATCCCCGACATGGACGTCACCGTCGGCGAGGGCGACCGCGTCGAGGTCGGCGCTGAGAGCGCGTTGGTGTTCGAGACTCCGGGCCACACCAGCGGCCATATCGCCTTTTGGTTCGAGGCCAGCCGGGCGCTGTTCTGCGGCGATACGCTGTTCGCGCTCGGCTGCGGCCGGCTGTTCGAAGGCACGCCCAAGCAGATGTGGGCCAGCCTGTCGAAGCTGCGCGCGCTGCCCGACGAGACGCGGATCTATTGCGGTCACGAATACACCGAGTCCAACGCCCGCTTCGCCGTCACCGTCGAGCCCGACAACCAGGCGCTGGCGGCCCGCCGCGACGACATCGTGGCGACCCGCGGCCGCGGCGAGCCGACCATCCCGGCGCTGCTGGGCGACGAGAAGCGGACCAACCCGTTCCTGCGCGCCGACCTGCCCGAGCTTCAGGCCGCCATCGGCATGCCCGGCGCCAGCACGGTCACCGTGTTCGCCGAAGTCCGCGGCCGCAAGGACCGGTTCTGATCCGTCCGCGAAGGGAGTCCGCGATGATGAAGCTGCGCCACAGCAAACCGTCGCCCTACGTGCGCAAGGTGCTGGCCACGGCGATCGAGACCGGCCTGCGCGACCGCATCGACGTCGTTCCGACCGACCCCTGGGCGCCCGACACCGACCTGCCGGCCGACAACCCACTGGGCAAGGTGCCGGCGCTGACGCTGGAGGACGGTGCCGTGCTGTTCGACTCGCCGGTGATCTGCGAATACCTCGACGGCCTGCACGACGGCCCAAAGCTGTTCCCACCGGCGGGTCCGGCACGGTGGCGGGCGCTGCGCCTGCTGGCGCTGGGCGACGGTATCAGCGACGCCGGAGTGAGCCGGATCCTCGACAGCCGCCGCCCGCAGGAGCAGCAGTCGGCGGCCTGGCAGGAGCGCCAGCGCCTCGCCATCGCCCGCGCCTGCGATGCGCTGGAGGCCGACGCGGAGTCGCTCGACGGACCGGTCACCATCGGCACCCTGGCGGTCGCCTGCGCGCTCGGCTATCTCGACCTCCGCTGGGACCGCGACAAGTGGCGCGACGGCCGGCCGCGGCTGGCGGCCTGGTTCGAGACCTACGCTCGACGGCCATCGATGCTCGACACCGCGCCGCGATGACGACGGCGGAAGTGTCGGCCGGCGGGCCGCCACGCCGACGATGACCCTTGTTTCACTCCGGCACTTGAGGCGAACGCTCGCCATCGGCCGGCGCCGGTGCCCGGCGGAATACCCGCGCCATGAGGCGGTCGGCGCGCTCGAGTCGCCGCTCCAGGTAGGTCCGCGTGGCCGCCTGGCCGTCGCTGTCGTCGCTGAGCCAGACTCTGAACGTGGCGAGGAACAGGCCGGTCAACCCGACCTCCTCGACCTGGCGGCGGCGCCCCTGGGCCTCCAGCAGCGCGGCGTCGCGCAGCCACTGGATGGTGCGCGACAGGTTGAAGATCAGCGGCACCCAGTGGTGCGGATGCGACGGATAGAGCTTTTCCCGCAGCATCTGGCCGGTGACGTCGCGGTGCGGGGCGAGGGCGTCGAACCAGCGCATGAGCAGCAGGT
>JAZFQW010000085.1:0-7451 GCA_036445335.1 Alphaproteobacteria bacterium
TGGGCTCGTGATTAAAGACAAGTCGTGGGCCATCCACTCGCATTAGACGTTGATACTCGTTCTGCGGTGGAAGCAGATATGTTAGTTCCTTATTACAATCATCCGAGACTATTTGAGGCGCCCGGCCGACGCTACCGGCACCGGGCGGCGGCAACAAGACGGTACGGCCGCGCCGACCGGCGGGTCATTGCCGGCGTGCAGTCCGGGCTATGACGCCGATGGCTCGGCTACCAGCTTGGCGGCCAGCAGCGACCCCTTGGCGGAGCGGGTCCGGACGTAGCGACGGGTTTCGACCGCGTCCGCCGCCAGACCGTCGCGGATCGCGCCGAGGATCTCCAGCCCGGCGGATGCCGCGAGCAAAAGCAGGCCGGCGACGAACAGCTGGACTCCCGGGCTCAGCAGCGGCAACGCGGCGTCCATGCCACCGCGCCAGTGGTCCACGACCGCGAACAGGCCGATCGCGGCGCCCAGGATGATCGCGAATGAACCGAACAGCTTCAGTGCCACGGTGAGTTCCCTTTTAGGCTCCATCGACCCGTTCTCCAAATCCGTGAGGCGGTCTGATTGCCGAATCGATATAATGTGCAACCCGCCGATCGGCGGGCGATCGCGGGCCATGCCCGCCGGGCCAGGCGCCCGGCCGCGCCGGACCGGCCGGCCACCAAGCGGCCCCATTGCAGCGGTCCCGCGCGGCGCCCCGGCTCCTCCAGCCCTTACCACGCCTACCGGGAAAATATCAATATCATGTGATTTTGCGAATATCTAACACAATCTCTTGACCGAGGCGTGTAGGGTTGGTTCATTAATGAATTATTAACCAATTGGCATCGCGGGTGCGATCGACGGCACTGCCGACCGAGGAAGGGCATCGGGCTCAGCCGGCTCTGGACGATAAACCACCAGGGCCCGGGCGCGATCGCGGCGTTCGGTGGAACGGCCATTCGATGACTCAGCGGTTCGACGGATGCGCGACCCATTCGATGCCCGGCGGGATGAAAGGGAATGAACATGCAGGTCTTGGCGATTGCCTCCCAAAAGGGTGGGTCGGGCAAGACGACGCTGGCCGGCCATATCGCCGTCCAGGCCGAGATGGAGGGGTGCGGCCCAGTGGCCCTGATCGACTCCGATCCGCAGGGCAGCCTGACCGACTGGTGGAACGAGCGCGCCGCCGATACGCCGCTGTTCGTGCAGACCACCGTCGCGAATCTCGATCACGACCTGAGCGAGCTGCGCGAACTGGGCATCCGGCTGCTGGTGATCGATACGCCGCCGGCCATCACGTCGACCATCGGCCACGTCATCGAGGTTTCCGACCTGGTGGTGATCCCGACGCGGCCGAGTCCACATGACCTGCGTGCGGCCGGCGCAACGGTGGAACTGGCCGAGCGGCTGGTGAAGCCCCTGGTGTTCGTCATCAACGGGGCGTCGCCACGCGCGCGAATCACCACCGAGGCGGCGATCGCACTGTCGCAGCACGGGCCCGTGGCGCCGTCGATCGTCCACCAGCGCATCGACTTCGCCGCGAGCATGATCGACGGGCGCACGGTGATGGAGATCGGCGGCAAGTCGCGCTCGCGGGGCGAGATCGCCGAGCTGTGGTCGTTCCTGAGGCGGCGGCTGAGCGGCACCGGCGTGCGCCCGCTGGGCTCGCTGGGGCTGACCGCTCCGCCGTCGCTCAACGCGTTCGACAGCGCCGCGGCCGAGCCGCAGCGGGTGCCGTGACCACCACGGCGGCTTCGCTGATCGGCGGTCTGCTGGCCCGCAAGGGCGAGGCGCAGCCGCTCGGCGGCGATCCGCTCGGGCGCGCGTCGTCGGCGTTGCGGGCGGCGGCGCCGCAGCGGGCCACCACCGACACGGATTCGCCGCTTGTGTTTGCGCCGCCGCCGCGTGCCGAGCCGCGGCGGCGAGCATGGCCGTTGCCGCTGATCGGCGCGTTGCTCGCCGGTCTGGTCGCCGGCGCACTGTACGCGTCGGGCGAACCGCCGGAGGCCCCGGCCGCGGTCGGGGCGATCATCGCGTGGGGGCATGGCGGGCCGGCCGGTCCGCTGCCGGTGACCCTGGCCGGACCGGTGTCGTGGCCGGCGGTCGCCCCGATCGGCGAGCCCGGGCGCACCAAGGGCCATGCGCCCTCGCCGGAGGCGGAAACCGTCGCCGGTCGGTCAGGCATTGTCGATGAACTGCCGACGGCGGCTGCGGCGGACGATCTCGCCATCGAGCTTGTCGAGGCGGTGCCGACGGTTGTCGCCGATCGTGCCCCCGGGATCTCCGACGAAACCGGGCCGGGCGGGGATTCCGAGGCTGCGGCGGTCGGGATCGGCACCGGGACCGTCCCGCTGCCCGCCCGCAAGTCCGGGCCCGAGGCACCGTTGCCAGGGCACAAGCCGACGCTCGACTAGCCCACATTTCTCACACTGGCCACGGTCGGCGCGCCGCTGTCGTGCAGACCGTGGCCAGCGTGAGAAGTGCGGGCTAGGACCCCCCGGTGGGCGCTATTCGGCGGCTTCCTTTGCCCGACTAACCGCCGCGAGCGTCCGTTCCAGCAGCGCCTCGATGCCGCCGTCGTCGGTCGCGTCGTTGAACCGGGTCAGCAGATCCTGATAGTCGTCCGCCTGGGCCTTGGCCCAGCGCGAGAAGACCACCATGTCCTCCGGCGACAGGATGGTGCGGACCCAGAACTGAAAGCCGTCCACGGTGCCGGGGGCGTCGGGCCCACCCGCTCCGCCGCCGTCCTCGCCGGTGTCGACCGCCGATATTTCGAACAGCGCCGCCATGGCGCTATCGAGCGAATCGATCTCGCTGCCGGCCTCCGGCGCTCCGGCGCCGGGCTGCGATCCGGCCGCCGCGCCGGGCAGGCGTTGTGGAATGGTCGACGGGCGGCGCAGCAGATCGCCGCGCAATTTCGCCTGCCCGGTTCGACGGCCGCTGGTCCAGGGCCGGGCCTCCGGACCGGTGGCGCCAATCGGCGGTGGAGCGCGAACGGCGGCGGCCGCGTTGGCGTAGCGGTGGGCGTATTGCTGATCTGAAATAACCCGGATCGCCATGCGCCGCCGGCCCGGCCGGATGGCGATATACTTCGCCGCCTCCAGCCGCTCGGCGCAGATCCGCGCGACCTCCGGCGACAACCCGATTTGGTCGCACAGATCCTGAAGATCGGCGGCGCACCAACCGGCGGTGTCGGCGCGCGAGCCGACCCCGATGAGAAACCGGAACTCATCGGCCGTAAGTGTCGCATCACGCATTGCCCGCAGCGGAATCGTCCCCGTTGACAGCGGCGTATGTGGATTGGACGTGGCCTTCACGATGGGTCTGCGGCGTTCGCGATTCGGCGGCATGCGGTCCAAACATGTCCCACAGAACCGGGCGCGGCGCAACCAGCCGGACGACAGGCATGCCGAGCCGCCGCTTTCCCGCGCCGCCATGTCCGGGTCGTCCGGCAGCCGACCGGTTCTGTACTTGCCATCATGGTTAACGAAATGTTATTCAAGATCGAGTAGTATTTTACGAATTAATAACAGGATCTGGTGGATTGGGGTGGAAATGCCTTGGGCAATTGGCCGCGCAGCAAGGCTTTGCGGGCGTCGTCGATGAGAGTTGCCGGCATCCGGCATCTGTCGCAGTAGCCGTGGAGTGAGTTGGCGGCGGGGCCAAACATCCGGTTAAGACCGACCGGAAGGAGTTTGCCGTGACTCGACTGCTGCTCGCCGTCCCGACCGCGGCGTTGCTGTCCGCGACACTGGTATCCCCCACCGCCCTGGCCCAGGCGCGGCGCGTGCCGTGCGGAGAACGGGCGAATATCGTCATGCAACTGGAGCAGGGTTACGCCGAGAAACCCATTGCCATCGCGCTCGATTCCCAGGGGCGCATACTGGAGGTGCTGGCGGCGCCGTCAGGAACGTGGACCATGCTGGTGTCGACGCCCGGCGGCATGACCTGCCTGGTGGCCAGCGGCGTCGGCTGGGAGGGTCTGCCGACGGTGGCGGCCGATTCGGCGACCTGAAGTCGGTTAGCCCGCACTTCTCACACTGGCCACGGTCTGCGTCGCGTCCGGGCGGTCCGAGGAGCCGGGAGAAGGCCAAAGAGCGTAGCCGCGCTACGGTCGAGGCTTTCGACACCGCGGGCGGGCCGCCAAGACGCGACCCGGAGGGCGGGGCTGTCGCGCCGACAGCGCCGCGAAGACCGTGGCCGGTGTGAGAAGTGCGGGCTGGTGGGAACCCCGGTGGGCGCGCGACGGGGTCCTGGCGACCGACCGCCCACCCGCCGGGATGGTGGCGCCTGTCGGCGTGCGGCGCACGGCGGACCGTCGCCGGGCCGATTTATTTGCACAATCGGGTGCCTGAGCGCGCGGTTGCTTGAAAAAAGCTTTCGTCGCCTGGAAATTTAATGTCAAATAAGAATACAAGACTAGAACTACCAAAATGACAGGGGATGCGTCATGAGCAAGAGCGATCGGGATTTGCTCAATCTCACAACGGAGATCGTCTCCTCCTATGCCGGCAACAACACGCTCGCCACCGACCAACTGGGCGAGCTGATCAGCCAGGTGCATCGCGCCCTGGCTGGGCTCGATGGTTCGACCGAACAGGAGGAGCAGCAGGCGGAACCCGCGGTACCGGTGCGGCGTTCGGTCAAGAACAACGAGATCATCTGCCTGGATTGCGGGCGCGGGCAAAAAATGCTGAAGCGGCATCTGTCGACCGCCCATGGCCTGACGCCCGACGAGTATCGGCAAAAGTGGAAGCTGCGCTCGAACTACCCGATGGTCGCCCCCGACTACGCCCAACGCCGCTCGGAGATGGCCAAGCGGATCGGCCTGGGCAAGACCGCCAAGCGCCGCAAGCGCAAGTAGGACCGGCCGCGGAACCGCCGCGCCTGATCCGCCGGCCCGGTTCCGACGGTCGTCACCCGGCGTCGGCCGCGTGGAAGCCGCGCGGCCACGTCACGAACCGTCCGATGCGGTCCTCCAGCGGGGTCGCCGACTGGAAACCAAGGTCGCGCCGGCTGTCGTCGATATCCGCGCAAGTCGCGGTCACGTCGCCGGGCTGCATGGGTGCGTACTCGATGATCGCCTTGCGGCCGATCGCCTGAACTACACTGCATTTCTCATACTGGCCACGGTCTGCGTGCCCGGCGGTCACGATTCGACAAACTCGATGTCGGTGACGCCGACCGCGCCGGCCAGCGCGCGTAGGCCCCGCTCGGCCCGGCGCAACGGCCGCTTGCCCAGGCGCGCCAACGGTTCGACCGTGACCGTCCACCGCGTGCCGGCGCGGCGCTGGGACCAGACCGCGACGACCCGGCCCTCCCTCAGGACGACCGGCGAGATCCAGCCGGCGATGCGATAGATCCGCTTGCGGTGCCGTGGCGGCACCACCTGGCCGGTATCGGCGTGCGCCAGCAGGTAGGGGTCGAAGTGCGGGAGCACGTTGATCGCCCCGGCCGGCATCTCCGCACCGCGCAGGTCGCGCTCGTCGGCGGCCAGCGCCCAGGCGCGAGCGCCGGCGACCGACACCGGCATGAGGTCCGTGACGATGCGCTCGAAGGCGCCGCGGGCGGCGGCCGCGTCGAGGCCGGTGAACTTGGCGAGGTCGCGCGGCGTCGCCGGGCCGTAGGCGCCTAGATAGCGCCGCGCGAGCAGGCCCAGATGGTCCCGGTCGACGGTCGCGGGCGGCGGTGCTACCCAGCCGTCGAGCCCGACGAAGGTGGTCTCGCGGGAGCGGTCGGGCCCGTGGCACAGCAGTCCCATCAAGGCCGCCAGCTTCACCGCGCCGCCCCAGCTGCTCTCCAGCCACGGGCGCGCCCACTGCCCCAGGCGAGGGGTCAGGCGGTCGGCCAGATCGGCCCTGCTCATCGGCCGTTCGGCGACCGCCTCGCCGATCGCGGCGGCGAGCTGGGTGATCTGGTCGTGGCTGAGCCCGTGATTCGCAAAGTGACGGTGATAGCGGTGGACGAACCGGCGCACCAGAGCCAGCACCATCGGCAGGTCGGCGGTCGCGACGAGGTGCAGGGTCGACCGCTGCGCCCAGATCTTGACCAGATCGCGGCGGTCCTGCAGCGCCGCGGCGATCGCCGCCGCCGACACGGTGCGACAGCGCGCGCGCAGCTGCAGGACCGCGGCGGAGTGCACCTGCGCCTGGGCGCCCAGAAGGCGTGTCGCAGCCGTGACGACGTCGGGCGCCGGCGACGCCAGGCACTGCCGGTGAAGGCGGAAGGCGAGCGCCTGCGTCAGCCGCAGATCAAGCGCCACGGCCGGCCCTCCGCTGCGCCGGAACCGGCGCGGGGAGAACCGTGTTCACCAGCGCCTCGACCTCGCGCCGCGCCGCCAGGTGGCTCTTGCTCAGGGCGATGCCTATGGCCGGGTGATCGAGGTCCAGCGCAGTCAGCCCCTCGCCGAACAGCTGGCGGAAGATCACCCGCTCGCCGAACCCCGGCGCCACGCGAAAGCCGAATTGCGGCGCCAGCTGGTCCAGCAGCCGCTCCACCTCGTGCGTGTTCCGCGATTTCACGTGCGCCAGCCGGTTGCGCATCACGATCCAGGTCCGCTCGGCGGCGCCGAACGCGGCGCGCCGCGCCGTCGCGTCACCGACCATGACGGTATACGGGCTGGCGCCGGCTACCCGCCTGGTGTCGGGGTCTATCCGGACTAGCGCGTCGAGGTCGAGCAGGCTGTCGTTGATCGGCGTGACCAGCGTATCGGCCAGGAAATGGCCGCACAGCGCCAAAAAGGTGCCGTCTCCGGGCAGGTCGATGACGACGACGTCGGCGTCGCTCGACTCCACCAGCACCGCCTCCAGACTGGCGAGCTCCTCGTCGTCGGCCAACTCCAGCGACCGCTCGGTCGAGCGTGGCACGACGCGGGCCGTCGGCAGGGCCAGGTCAAGGCCGGCGGCGGCGGATCGCTCGCAGTTGTGCAGGAACCGCATCAGTGTCGCCTGGGCGCTGTCGAGATCGATGGCGCCGACCGTCAGTCCGCGGTGCAGCAGGCCGACGACGAGGTGAATCGCCGCGGTGGATTTGCCGGATCCGCCCTTCTGGTTGCCCAGCGCGACAACGTGCGGCCGGTCGGGCATGGCGAACCATGATCCTAATCCATCCGTCGGCACGCCCGCCCCATCCGCACTCCGATCCCGCGCCGACCCGCCGAAGGCCGGCCGGCCCTCGCCTCGGCCGCCGGCCATACTAGCCCGCACTTCTCACACTGGCCACGGTCTGCGCGGCGCTGTACCGCGGACAGGGCAGAAACGTCGCGCGGCGCGATGCGAGCCGCATCCGGCAAGCGGCGTGACGCACTCTGTCGGCGGGATAGCGCCGCCCTGCGGGTCGCGCCCGGGCGGCCCGCCCGCTGCGTCGAAGGCCTCGACCGTAGCGTTGCTACGCTCTTCGGCCTTCTCCTGGCGGCTCGGTCCGCCCGGACGCGACGCAGACCGTGGCCAGTGTGAGAAGTGCGGGCTGGC